>DATLUK010000258.1:0-18023 GCA_035533195.1 Acidimicrobiales bacterium
GCCGAAGTAGGGCAGGGCGAGGATGTACACCTCGGGGTGGCCGAAGAACCAGAACAGGTGCTGCCAGAGGATGGGGACGCCGCCGCCGTTGGTCTCGAAGATGTGGGTGTGGAAGTGGCGGTCGAAGTACAGCATCACCAGGGCGCTGGTGAAGACGGGGAAGGCGATGAGGATCAGGATGGCCGTGACCAGCATGTTCCAGGTGAAGATCGGCATCCGGAACATGGTCATGCCCGGTGCCCGCAAGCCGTAGGTGGTCGCCACCAGGTTGATGCCGGAGAAGATGGCCGAGAATCCGGTGAGGAACAGCGACACGATCCACAGGTCGGCGCCGGCGCCGGGGGTGTAGAGGGAGTTGGACAGCGGGGCGTAGGCCGTCCAGCCGAAATCAGCGGCGCCCCCTGCCACCAGGAACGAGCTCAGCATGATGAGCCCGCCGGAGAGGAACAGCCAGTAGGACAGGGCATTCAGGCGGGGAAAGGCCATATCCGGCGCCCCCACCTGGAGGGGGACTATGTAGTTGGCGAAGCCGGCAAAGGCGAAGGGCCCGGCAAAGAGCAGCAGCATGATGGTGCCGTGCAGGGTGAAGAGCTGGTTGAAGGTGTTCTGGCTCACGAAGGTGTTGTTGGGTGAGAAAAGCTGGACCCGGATGAACATGGCCATCAGGCCACCGACCAGGAAGAAGAAGACCGACGTGTACAGGTAGTTCTTACCGATCACCTTGTGGTCGGTGCTGGTGAGCCAGTACAGGATCCCGGAGCGGTGCTCCTCGTGGTGTCCCTCGTGGGCTACGGCCGGCCGTTCGGCCACCAGGGTCATGTAGAGGACCTTTCTTGCTGTTGGAGCCAGGTCTGGAACGTGGCGGGCTGCACGACTTTGACGTAGAAGATCATGAGATCGTGGTGCAGGCCGCAGAACTGGCCGCAGCGCCCGATGTAGGTGCCCGTCTGGGTGGGGGTCAGGTCGAAGGTGTTCTCGATGCCGGACTGGGCGTAACGCTGGAAGTCGAACCGGGGGACGTCGAACTCATGGATCACGTCGGCGGTGGTGAGGTCGACCTGGGTCACCTCGTTGAGGGGCAGCTCGAAGGTGGCGTAGTGGTTGGGGTCGGACAGGAGGGTGACGGCCTGGGTGGAACCCGGAGGGTTGTCGTAGGTGAAGCGCCAGCCCCACTGGAAGGCCTGGATCGACATGTGGTTGGCCGGGTTGGCGGCTACGGCGTCCACGCTGTTCTCGGTCACGACCGTGTAACCGAACAACACGGCCACTATGAGGATGGGGATGGTGGTATAGGCCACCTCCCACGGCATGTTGTAGCGGGTCTGCCTGGGCCAGTGGTCCGGGCTCTTGCGCCGGTAGGCCAGGATGCACCAGAAGATCAGGGCCCAGACGAAGATGCCCACGGCCAGGGCGGTGATGTCGAAGCCCTGGAAGAGCTTGAAGGTCTGATGTCCCTGGGTGGTGGCCCCGGTGTAGTTCTCGAAGTTGTAGGTGCAGCCCGACAGGGCCAGAGCCAGGGCGCCGAGGACGCCGACCCGGCCCAGGCGGCGTCGTCCGGGCGTGGCTCGAGAGGGGGCGCTCGCCGAGGTGCTCACGGTGGGGGAATCTAGTGGGCCGGGACAGGCCGACGGCAACCCGGGCCGGCCATTTCCTAGTGTGCGCCCGTACATGTTCAGAATCCTGCGCTGGCTGGCATCGGGCCTCGTCCTTCTAGTCGTGGTCGGGGGGGTGGCCGCCGACTTCGGGGTGAAGCGGGTGGCCGAGACGGCCATGGCCGCCCGGGCCCGCCAATCCACCGGGGCCAGCTCGGCCTCGGCGTCCATCGGCGGCTTCCCGTTCCTCTATGACGTGTTCGGTCGCGGGTCGGTAGACACCGTCGACCTGACCCTCGGGGAGGTCCCGGCCGGCACCTCGCTGACCCTCCAGAGCGTCCACATCCATCTGGTCAAGGTGGCCATCGACCCTCAGGAGTTGATCCACCACCGGAAGGTGACCATCCAGTCCATCGCCAGCGGCTCGGCGGCGGTGACCATCAGTGCCCCCGAGCTGACCTCGGCCACCGGGCGCACCATCACCCTGACCTCGGCCGGGCAGATCCTGGTGGATGTGGGCGGTCAACAGGCCCAGGCCACGGCCAGCATGGGGGCGGGGGACATCCTCGACATATCCCTCTCGGGCGTGACCGTCGTATCGGTAGACCTGGCCCGGAGTCCCATCGTGCCCGCCTGCAGCTTCAGCCTGACCATCAGCGGCTCCGCCATAACGGCCACCTGCACCATGACCCCGGTGCCCCCGGCCGTCATTGCCGCCGTGTCCACCAGCACGACCTAGGGGATTGCCTCGATCGCTTCGTCGAAGAGGCGGAAGAGCGGGGGCAGCCCGTTGGCCTGGCGCAGGGCCAGGGCCTGACGGCGGGAGCGGGCGGTGAGCTCCCGGGCCTCCCGGCCCGGCCAGGGGCGGGGCAGGAGCTCGGGGGGCAGGAGCGGGTCGCGGCCGAAGCACTCGGAGAAGGCCACCGCCATGCCCAGGGCCAGGGGGAGGAAGGTGGCATCGGCCAGGCGCTCGTGGCGCTCCCGGAGAGCCGTCAGCTCGGCCGGGATACCGCCGTAGGTGTCGGTGAAGCGACGGTAGCGGGAGGCCAGGTCATCGAGTTGCCAGAGGCGACGGGCCAACTCACGGGGGTCGCGCTCGCCTCCGACCTCCAGGTCATCGGTGGTGGCCAGGCTGACCTGGTCGGCCAGGCCGAGCCGCTCGGCTTCGGCTCGGACATCTTTGTGCCAGGGATGGGGCGAGACGTAGAGGCCGCCCTGGACCGCACTGCCGCCCAGGGCCAGTAGGCGCTCCCGGAAGGCGTCCCGGGCCGAGCGGTTGCGCTCGGGAACGGCAAAGCCGACTAGGCGCCACTGGCGGTCCCAGCCTCGGCCGGCGGCGTCTTGGACGTAGGCCAGCCGGGTCCGCTCCATGGTCGTGCCCATGGCGGCCAGGCCGGCCGGGGTGGCCTCGTAGACGGCGTCGCGCCCGCTGCCCCGCCGCAGGAAGAGACCCTCGGTGACCAGCCGGCGCAGGCAGGAGCGGATCTGGTCCGGGCTCTGGCCGCAGGCCTCGGCCACCGGGATGACCTCGGACGGCAGGATGGTGTGGTCGGCCCGGGTCATCCCGAAGACCAGGACCCTGGTCGGCACCTGGACGGTCGTGCGGCTCACGACCGCATCCTACGGCGGCGGATGATCCCGGCGGCTATCCCGGCCCGGCGGGCCGTGCGGCGCAAGGCCAGATTGGCGGCGGGGGGAAGGCCGGTGGAGGTCGGGGCGGGTGGCGCCGAACGAGCCCGGGGCGGACGGGGCTCGAATCGGGTGGAGGCGGCCAGGCGCCACAGGGCCAGAGCCGAGCCCTCCAGGAGGAAGGCGGACAGAAGAGTCCGCCCGGGGACGGCGGGCAGGAGGGCCAGGCCACCGATAGCGATCCAGTCGGCCACCCGGTGGGTCCGGCGGCTGAGCAGTTCCCAGGCGGCCAGGGGGCCATCGCTCAACACGGCCAGTACGACCAGGAAGGCGCCGCCCACGATGAGGAAGATCTGGGAGGGCCCGGAGGTGTGGATGCCGACCACGATGAGCAGGATGGCCAAGAAGAGCTCGGCCGCCTGGTGCAGGGCGAAGGGGATGAAGCGCTTGGCCACGTGGGCCCAGCCGGCTCAGCCGGCGGAGTCGGACTTGCCGGTCCCGCTGGCGTCGCCCTCTTTGGCCGCTGCATCCTGGCCGCCCTCATCGAGGCCCTTGCGGAACTCGTGGGAGGCCGAGCCGAGGCCCCGGGCCAGCTTCGGCAGCTGGCTGCCACCGAAGAGGAACACCAGGGCGACTACGACGATGAGGATGATGGTGTCGGGTCCTGCCAGGTTTGCCAGAACCATGTGTCAGGCTCCTTTGCGAGCGGACGCCGTAGACAGGGCGTCCGCCTCCAGGGTAGATGTTGTGCCGCCCCCGGCGGACATCTCAGCCAGACATCTCAGGCGGACATCTGCCCGGTGAGCTCCTCGGCCGAGGTGGGATGTCCGAACTCGTAGCCCTGGGCGTGGGTGCAGCCCATGGCCGTGAGCACGTCGGCCTGCTCCGACGTTTCGACCCCTTCGGCCACCGTGGTCAGCCCCAGGCTCCCGGCCAGGCCCAGGATGGCCGAGACGATGCTCGAGTCCTCGGCGTCCTGGCCCAGACCCCCGACGAAGGTCTGGTCCACCTTGATCACATCGACCGGGAAGCGGCGGAGGTAGCCGAGGGACGTATAGCCCGTGCCGAAGTCATCGAGGCTTATGAGCACGCCCAGCTCCTTGAGTCCGGCCAGGACGGTGGCCGAGACGTCGGGGTCGGCCATGATCACGTTCTCGGTCATTTCCAGGGAGAGGCTGGAGCCGTCGATGCCGGATTGGTCGATCTCCCGTCTGACCTGATCCACGAAGCCGGGGTCGCTCAGCTGGCGCCCGGAGACGTTGACCGACATCTGCGGAGCGGGATGGCCGGCCGTGGTCCAGGCTGCCGCCTGCCGGCACGCCTCGCCCATGACCCACTGGCCGATGGGGACGATGAGGCCGGTCTCTTCGGCTACGGCCATGAAGTCGCAAGGGTGCAGGAGGCCCCGGCGCGGGTTGTCCCAGCGCAGGAGGGCCTCCGCCCCGACCACGCGGCGGTCATCGAGGCGCACGACGGGCTGGTAGACGAGGCGAAGTTCGTGGTCGACCAGGGCTCGGCGCAGCGAGGCCTCGGTCTCCATCCGCCCCTGAGCGGCAAACTGCATGGTGGTGTCGTAGAGCGCCGCCCGCGACCGGCCCTCCTCCTTGGCCCGGTACATGGCCGCGTCGGCGTTGGCCAGAAGGGCCCCGGGTGTGATGTCGGGATCGCTAGCCACCGCCACCCCCACGCTGAGGGTCACCTTGATGTCCCCGAGGGCGTTGACCGCCCGGGAGATGGGCTCGGCCAGCCGGGTGATCCGGTCGGCGATGACCAGGGCGGCCTCGGCGGTGGTGTCCTCGCACAAGAGGACGAACTCGTCCCCGCCGAAGCGGGCCACGGTGTCGCCCGGGCGTAGGAGAGCCAGCAGCCGACCGGCCAGCGAACGCAGGACCCGGTCCCCGGTGCTGTGGCCCAGGCTGTCGTTGATGGCCTTGAAGCGGTCCACATCGGCAAAGAGGACCGCCACCGGCGCCCGCCCCCGCTGCAGCCGGCGCAGTGAGTGTTCCAGGCGGTCCATGAACAACGAACGGTTGGGCAGGTTGGTCAGGGGATCGTGGAGGGCCTGATGGGCGAGGACTTCGGCCATCTGGCGCCGCTCGGTGACGTCTTCGACATTGATGAGGATCCCGCCCACGTCAGCATCCGACAGCAGGTTGGTGAAGCGGCCCTCGAAGTGGGTGGTGGAGCCGTCGGGACGGTGGCGGCCGCCCCGGAACTCCACCGCGTGGGTTCTTTCGGGCCGGTGGATGGCCGCATCGAAGGCGGCGTTGAAGCTGGTCAGGTCCTCGGCCAGCACAAGGTCGTCGAAACAGACCCCGTCCAGCTCGCCCAACTCGGGGCCGAACAGGTCAACGGCTCTGTCGTTGGCGTAGCAGAGGGTCCCGTCCGCCTCGCAGACCAGCAGGGCGTTACCAGTCCGGCTGGTCAGCCGGCGGAAGCGCCGGGCACTGCGGGCGGCCGCTTCGGACTGCTCGCGCAGCTCGGTGATATCGGTGAAGGAGGCCGCCACCAGGGGCCGGGCCTCGCCTTGGACGCATAGCGGGACGGCGTCGACCGAGAACCAGCGCCGATGGCCCTGCCGTTCGATGCCGATGAGCGTGGCCCGGCTGGTCACCCCGGTCTCCATGGCCACCCGGGTGGGGAACCGCTGGAGCGGAAGGTCATGGCCCTCTTCATCCACCACCGTCGCTTCGGACGGGCGGTGCCCGACCATGGCGGCTCTGGGCTGGCCGAACAGGGCCTCGGCCGCCGGGTTGCACGACACGACCGATCCGTCCGGGTTCATGACCAGCACGGCGGCGTCCAGCGAGGCCAGGATGGAGCGGTAGTGGCCCTCGCTGGCCATGAGGGCGCCCATGGCCGCCTGCAGGTCGGTCTCATCGGCCACGGTCAGGACCAAACCCCGGATGCGGGGATCCTGGAGCCGGTTGGCCGCCCGGGCCACCAGGTGGCGCCAGGTTCCGTCCGGGGCCTGGACCCGGAAGCGGGCCAGCTTCTGGGCGATCTCGGGCCGCTCCAGGTGCTTGGCGACGTAGTCGATCAGATGCCCCCGGTCATCCGCGTGGACGAGGCCGATGGCCCGGGAGCCGCTCAGCGCCTCGGGCGGGGAGCCGGTCACTTCCAGGGCCGAGCCGAAGCTGGAGGTGACCCTGCCGGCGCGGTCGATGACGAGGATCAGGTCGCTGGTCGCGCCCACCAAGGAGCGCGCGTCGTTCGGGGGAATCTCCACCCTCACCCTCCCCTGGGTCACTGCGGAAAAGGGTAGCGCGCCACTAATAGTGAAATAAAGACCCTGAGTGACTTCTTTACGTGGTCGTCGCCCCCACCACGGGTGAATTGAGGGGTTTGCCCCCTTCGGACCCGGCAAAGGGGGCATTGCCGAAGGCGAACACCCCTCCGTCCCCGGCTACCAGCCAGTAACCGGCGGCGTTGGTGGTCACCGACATGGCCCGCACCGGGGAGGTCAGGCGCTCGGCGCCGGTCGAGCCGTACCACGCCGCGTCACCGAAACTGAAGACACCGCCGTCGGCGGCCACCAGCCAGTAGCCGAGGCCGGTGGCGGTCGGAGCGATCCCGACCACGGGGGCGACCAGGCCCCCGCCGGCTGCTCCGCCCCGGGCCGGGGCGTCACCGAAGGCGTAGACGGAGCCGTCGGCGCCGGCCAGCCAATAGCCCCCGCCGTCCGGGGCGGCGGCCATCCCCACGATGGACCCGGGCAGGTGCGCCCCGCCCTCGGAGCCCTCGAAGCGGGCGTCCCCGAAGCTGAACACGCCGCCATCGGCGGCCACCAGCCAGTAGCCGGCCCCGTCGGGGGTGGCGGCCATGCCGACCACGGGGGCGGCCAGGTGGATGGCACCGGTAGAGCCGTAGAAGCGGGCGTCCCCGAAACTGAACACGCCGCCATCGGCGGCCACCAGCCAGTACCCGTTACCGGACACCGATCCGCCTCCGGATCCGGCTCCGGCGGCCGGGCCGGGGGAGAAGGAGTAGGTGTCCGAGGCGGCCCCGGCCGGCCCGCTGGGTGCGTCCTGGACGATGATCCGGTCGGTCCCGGACTTCGGCAGGCGGGAAGGGGCCCGGTAGGTCACGCTGAGCCGACCCCCGGGCCCGGGGCTGAAGGCGGTCGGGGTGGCGCTGAGGGCGACGCCCCCGACCGAGGCCGAACCGCCCCCTTCCGCCTGGTCCATGGAGAGGTAGGCGGCCGGGGCCGAACTCGAAACGGATAGGGCGATGGCGACGCTCTGGCCGGCGCCGAGGGATGCGCCCGGAGCCAGGAGATCGGGGGAGAAGGAAAACTCCGGCGCGGAAAAGGAATAGGGATCGAACCCGGTTACGGAGGCACTGGTGGCCCTGTCCTGGGCGACCAGCACGTCCATGCCGCTGGCCGGCGGGTCGGGAGGCGTCGAGTAGGTCACCAGGACCACGCCGTTGGAGTCGGTGTCGAACGGCACCGGGCTGGTCCCGAGAGTGGGGGCCCCGGTCGGGTTCTGGTCGCTCGGAACGGCGCCGGTGGCCACCGCGCCGCCGGCCGCGCTCGTGTCCTTGGCCGCGGCCAGGAGCAGGTACACCGGGCAGTCGGCCACGGCCTTGCCGTCCGGGCCGGTCACGGTGATGGACAGGGTCTCGGACTGGTTGGCCCCCAACGACCCGGTCGGCGCCATGGGGTTGGACGACAGCTGGTAGCTCGGGACTCCGTATTGATAGGTGTCCGTAGCTGTTTCGGTCGGGGCCGCGGCCCGGTTCTGGACCGTCATGGCGTCCTCTCCGGTGCTGGGCAGGCTGGAGCCGGGGCCGGGGTTGGCCACCGTGTAGTCCAGCGACAGTTGTCCGTTGGCGTCGGTGGTGCAGGACACCGGGGCCGAGGCGATCTGCCCGTTCGAGCACTGGCCCCCGGTGGCCGATAGGCCGGCGCCGTCCGATGCGGTGGTGGTCAGTGAGACGAAGACGGACGCCCCCGGCTCGGGGGCCCCGGAGGACTGGGTCACGGTCAGGGTGACGGGCACGCTCTGGCCGGCCTGGAGGCTGCCCGGCCCGGCCGGCGGGTCGGGGGAGAAGCTGTAGCGGTCCGGGTTCGATTCGACCCCGGCTGGAGCGTAGGAGTAGCTGTCCTGGGCTGTTATCGACCCCGGGCCGGACGGACCCGCCGTGGCCTGGATCTGGTCGCTCCCGCTGGTGGGGAACGCGGCCGGGACGCAGACCCCGCCGGCCGAGCACTGGGGGGCGGCGGCGGCATAGGCGATGGCCACCAGGCCGTTCTGGGAGGTCGTGAAGGGTTGAGGGGTGGAGGTGAGGGCCACCCCCGCCACCGACGCCGTCCCCGGCGCCGCCGCGGTGGAGGTGAGGGAGAGGTAGACGAGGCCGTCGTTGACCGCCGCGCCGGCCGGGTCGAGGGCGGCGAGGGTGACGTCCACGGCCTGTCCCGGAGCCAGGCTGCCGGGGGGTGCCGGCGGGGAGGGAGAGAAGGCCAGGGAGGCCACCGTTCCGGCCGCCGGGCCGGCGGCCCAAGCCGGCGGGGCGCCGGGGCCCACCAGGACGGCCGGGCAGGCGGCCACCAGAGCCAGCAGGACGATCAGGACAACTCGGTGGTTGCGTCCGCCCCGCACTGTGGCGGGACCCTAACGCGGCTCCGACGGCGTCCCGGTCCACGTCGAAGAGGGCAGGGACGGGAATCAGATCGGGCCCGGTCGGAGCCGAATGTTGATAAAGTTGACTGGAATACTCAGGAATGTTCAGATGAGGCCACGACCGCTGGGAGGGACGCCGTGACGGAGACGCTGACGCTGGTGGATGAAGCCGAGCTGGCCGAGATATCGGAGCGGTTCGAGACCGCCTCGGCCTCAGCTGTCATGCGTTGGGCCCGGGACCGCTTCGGCGCCTCGCTGGTGCTGGCCTCCTCCTTCCAGGACAGCGTTCTCATCGACGTGGCCGTCCGCCAGTTCCCCGAGATCGATGTCGTATTCCTCGACACCGGTTTCCACTTCCCCGAGACCCTCGACTACGTGGAGACCGTCAGGCAGCGTTATGACCTCAACCTGCGGGTCATCGGACCGACCCTGGGCCCGGACGAGTGGCCCTGTGGGACCGATCGCTGCTGCGAGTTGCGCAAGGTCGCCCCCCTGGCCCGGGCCCTGGAGGGCCGGGAGGCCTGGATGACCGGCCTGCGCCGGACCGAGGCCGCCACCCGGGCGGAGGCCCCCATCGTGGGCCGGGACGAGGCCCGTGGCCTCATCAAGGTCAATCCGCTGGCCACGTGGAGCGACCAGGACGTATCGGGCTACGTGATCGAGCATGGCCTGCCGGTGCATCCGCTTACCAACCGGGGCTTTGCCTCCATCGGCTGCGCTCCGACTACCCGGGCCGTCCTCCCGGGCGAGGATCCCCGCGCCGGGCGGTGGTCAGGAACCGACAAGACCGAGTGCGGGATACACGTCTGAGGAAATTCCTGGCTGGCCGTTTAGGGCGCTCCAACCCGTTCTAGCTGGTCAATCTTCTAAACAGATCAGTAATATCTACAATTACTGTTGGACAGATGGCAGGCGAAGTATTTCAATAGCTCGTGCTGGTGAGGTCCCGGACCCCCCTCCGGTAGAACCCCCAGGTAGGTAGCAAAGGGCCGGCATCCCCCCCGCCGGCCCTTTGCGCTGCCCGCCCTAAGGTAAGTCCGTGGTAGGGAGGAGGCTCACCGGCCGACTCCTGGTGGCCAGCCCGGTCATGCGGGACCCCAATTTCGACCGGACCGTGGTGCTCATGCTGGAACACAGCGACACCGGGGCGGTCGGTGTGGTCCTCAACCGGCCCAGCCACGTCCGGGCTTCGGACATCCTCCCCGACCTGGAGGGGCTGACCCTCCCGCCCGGCACGGTCCATGTCGGGGGCCCGGTCCAGCCCGAAGCGGCTATATGCCTGGTCAAGCTGGCTGTTCCGGAGTCCGGCCCCAGCTGGAGCCATCTGTTCGGCACGGTGGGGTCGGTCAACCTGGACAAGCCGGTGGCTGACCTGGGCCGGGCCAGCCTGGGGCTGCGACTCTTTGCCGGCTATGCCGGCTGGGGGGAGGGCCAGGTGGAGGCCGAGCTGGGGGCCGGGGGCTGGCTGGTGCTGCGCCGGGAGGACAAGGACGCCTTCGGGACCGACCCGGCCGGGCTGTGGCCGGTGGTGCTGCGGCGCCAGAAGTCCAGCCTGGCCATGCTGGCCGCCTTCCCCCACGACCCCACCCTGAACTAGGCCGCCGGCCGGAGGAAGGGCCGCCGCCAAACCAGCTGGGAAGGGTCGGGGCGCCGATCCACCGGTCCGGCCGGCGGGGCCCCCGTAGTACCCACCGGCGAGGCCTCCTAAACCATCGAAGCTGGACAATCGGGGAAGGGGTCACCTAGAGTGGCGGACCTTCGCCGGAGGCCTGGGTCCTGGCGGAGTCAAGTCTGTACCCCCGCCGTTCCGGCCGCGCCGCTGCCCGGTCGTCCCCCCACCCGAGCGCCCTGATGCGGCGCGCCCCCCCAATGAGGTGATCGCCTAGCCGAAGAGAACCAGGGTTTTCCGTCTGCACCTCGTACGGACGAGAGTCCCGACCCGATCACGGAACCACGCCTTCGGCGGCGGCGCCTGCAGTCGGTCCGGTCGCGAGCTGAATGCCAAAAGGCGGTTGCCCGCACTCCACCACACCTGAAGGGCCCGGATCCCCGGCCCACTTCTCAAGGAGGCGTGAGATGCGCAAGCACCACTCCAGACATCGGGTCGCCCGTTTCCTGTTGGGCATAGCCGGCACTGCTGCCGGAACGGTCACCCTCAGCTTCACCGGCACGACACCTGTTGTTGCCGACCAGGCGCCCTCCTATTGGATGGCACATAGCGGCGGTCAGGTCGACGCCGTGGGAGGGGCGCAGTCCCTCGGTTCGGACACGCCCGACTCGGGCGCCTCCGTGGCGGACATCGTCCCCACTCCCGACGGCAACGGCTACTGGCTGGCCGAAAGTGAAGGCCGGGTGGCCGCCTTCGGCGACGCCACCGGATACGGCTCACCGCAGGGAATAACCCATCCCATCGTCGGGATGGCCACCACTCCGGACGGAAGGGGCTACTGGCTGGTCGCCTCCGACGGGGGCATCTTCAGCTACGGGGACGCCGCCTTCTACGGCTCCACCGGGGCCGAGCACCTGACCCGGCCCATCATCGCCATGGCGGCCACCGGAGACGGAAGGGGCTACTGGCTGGCCGCCTCCGACGGGGGCGTCTTCACCTTCGGTGATGCCGGCTTTTTCGGCTCCGCCGGCGGCCAGAACCTCTCGGCGCCGGTCACCGGCATCACAGCCACCGCCGACGGCCGCGGCTACTGGCTCTACGGCGCCGATGGGGGAGTCTTCAACTACGGGGACGCCACCTTCCTCGGTTCGGGCGCTCCGGCCGGTTCGGCCACGCCGGTCGATGAGATGATGGCGGCGGCCGATTCCCACGGCTACTGGCTGGTGGACGGGGCCGGAAGGATCCGATCCTTCGGCTCCGACGGCTCCACCCCGCCGGATGTCTTCTCGGCCATGGCGGAGTCCTCCCTTCCTCCGGCCTACAGCTCCCCGGCTGAATCATCCCCGGGCCCTGCCCCGCCGCCGGCCCAGCCGACCCTGTCCCAGCGGGCGGAGAAGTTCGCCCTGTCCCAGGCAGGCAAGCCCTACTCCTACGGGGCGTCGGGACTGGGGGCCTATGACTGTTCGGGCCTGGTCTACCGCTCGTTCCTGGAACAGGGAGTGACCCTGCCCCGCACCGCCGCCGGGCAGTACGACGCCGGCGCCCACGTCCCGCTGTCCCAGGCCGCCCCCGGGGATTTGGTCTTCTGGTCATCGGGCGGCTCCATCTATCACGTGGGCGTCTATGTCGGTAACGGTGACGTGGTCAACGCCACCCACCCCGGCAGCACCGTCCAGGTCCTGCCCATCGGCGAAATTGGCCCGGCCATGTCCGAAGCCACCCGGATCGCCGAGGAACCATGACCCGGATGGCCGATCAACCCACTGTCGAAGTGGAAATCCAGGTGGCCGCTCCCGCCGCCGTGGTCTGGGAGTTGGTGAGCGATCCGGCCATGCCGGCCCGCTTCAGCGCCGAGTTCCAGGAGGGGAGCTGGGACCCGGAGGCTCCTGGCCCCGCCCTGGGCGCCCGCATCCTCGGACACAACCGCCATCCCTCCATCGGGGAGTGGCGGACGATATCCATCGTGGTGGCCTGTGATCCGGGGCGTCGTTTCTCCTGGGCGGTCGGCTCCGCCGAGAACCCGGCGGCCACCTGGTCCTTCGAGATAGAGCCGGATGCCGGCAGGGCCGATTCGGTCGTGGTCCGCCAACGGGCGGTCATGGGACCAGGACCCTCCGGCCTCACCGCCGCCGTCGAGGGCCGGCCCGACTTGGAGGAGAGGATCGTGGCCCGCCGACTGGCCGAACACGAGCGCAACATGAGGGCGACCCTGGAGGGCATCAAGGCCCTGGCCGAATCCGCCCCATGAGCCTCAAGATCGGGGTCCCGGCCAGCGCCTGAGGCCGGCGCCCTGGCCTGCCCCTAGCGGATGGAAGCCAGGGCCGGCACGCCGGGGCATTCCGACGTCTTGGCCACCGCCGGCTCGTAGGTGGCCACCTCGGGGGTGGGCTCGACTGAGCTGAACGAGGCCCGGTGGACGTCGTCCATCCAGCGGGTGAGGGCCTGGGCCGGGATGGGCTTGCTGAGCAGGTAGCCCTGGGCCACGTCACATCCCATGCCCCGCAGCAGCTCCCAGGAGATCTGGTCCTCCACCCCTTCGGCCACGGTGCGCAGGCCGAGGTTGTGGCCCAGTTCGATGATCGACTGCACGATGGTGGCGTCGCTCGGATCGGTGGCCATGCGGAAGACGAAGGAGCGGTCGACCTTGACCTCGTGCACCGGCAGACGGCGCAGGTAGGAGAGGGAGGAATAGCCCGTCCCGAAGTCGTCCACCGACAGCTTGACCCCGGTGGCGGCCAGGCGCTCCAGCAGGGCGATGGCCTGGTCGGGATCGGCCATGACGCCCGACTCGGTTATCTCCAGGGTCAGATGTGATCCGGGCACGCCGGTCTCGGCCAGAAGAGCTTCCACCCGGCTCGACAGGTCGGGATCGAGCAGGCTGCGCACGGACAGGTTGACGGCCACGTTGATGTCGTGTCCGGCGTCGTTCCACTGCCGGCACTGCTCCAGGGCCGACTTGAGAACGAAGAAGGTGAGCGGCTCGATGAGCCCGGTCTGCTCCGCCAACGGGATGAACTCGTCGGGGCCGATGAGGCCCTGTGTGGGATGGCGCCAGCGGACCAGAGCCTCGGTGCCGATGATCATGCCGTCGGACAGCCGGGCCTTGGGCTGGTGGTACACGACGATGTCCCCGTCGGCCAGGGCCTGGCGCAACTCGGCGGCCATGGTCAGGCGCTTGGGGCTGTAGTTGTCCCGCTCGGGGGAGTAGAGCATCACCGGGTGGCCGGCGCCCTTGGCCTCGTACATGGCCACGTCGGCCCGCTGCAGGAGGGTGGCGGCATCGTCCCCGTCGGCCGGGCTGATGGCGATGCCGATACTGGCGCCGACATCGACGGAGAGCTCGTTGAGGCTGAAGCTCTTCTGCAGGGCCCCCACGATGCGCTGGGCGCTGGAGAGGGCCTGGTCCACCGAGTTGAGGCGGGGCAGGAGGATGGCGAACTCGTCCCCGCCCAAGCGGGCGACGGTGTCCTCCTGGCGCAGGGTGGCCACGATGCGGTTGGCCACCTCCCTTAGTAGGAGGTCCCCGTTATGGTGGCCGAGGGTGTCGTTGACCTCCTTGAAGCGGTCGAGGTCCATGAGCATGACGGCGGCCAGGTTCTGGTCGCCCCGGGCCCGGGCCGTCCCCATCTCTCCGACCCGCTGGAGGAAGAGCGTGCGATTGGCCAGGCCGGTGAGTGAATCGTGCAGGGCTTCGTAGCGCCGCTCGTCCGCCTCCCGGCGCAGCTGGTCGACCAGCCGGCCGTTCTCGAAAGCGACACTGGCGTGGTTGGCCAGGGTGGCGAAGAGCTGTAGGTCCTCGTGGTCGAAGCTGCCCACGTTGCCCATCCGGTTGGCGACCATGATGGCCCCGACCACCCGGCCTTCGGCTAATAGCGGGGCCACGATGGCGTCCTTGGCCGCCACCTTCTCCAGGAAGTCGGCGTAGGACTGGGTTCGCGAGCTGTTGGCGATGACCACCGGCCGACGCCGGCCCACCACGTCCTCCCATACCAATGTCGACTCCAGACCCGCCGGTGGGTCGGAGGGAACCAGGGGGCCGGTCGAGGCGTCAGTGTCCTCGCTGCGGAAGTGATGCCTGCAGGCTCCGGTCTCCTCGTCCAGAAGGAAGACCTCGGCCCGCTCGGCCCGCAACAGCTTGCGGGCCTCGCCCAAGACTTCGTCCATCACCGCTTCGGCGGTGACCGAAGCGCCGACCAGCTTGGTGAAGTCGTAGAGCAGCTGCAGGCTCGAGTAGCGCTGGCGGAGACTGGCGTAGCCCCGGTAGGCCAGGGCGAGGGCTACGGCCACCATGGCGAAGAGGACCATGGCCCAGGGGCTCTCCCACAGGACGATGGCGGCCAGCACCGACAGGCTGGAGTTGACGGCGGCGGTGACCGCAGCGGTCAGCATCACCGTCAGGACCCGGGCATCCCCGCCGTGCCACTGGATGGCTGCGGTGACCGAGAACACGCTCAGGGCGTCGGCCACCAGGATGGCCACCAGGATGGCCAGCCAGGAGTGGGGAGCGGTCGGGGGATCCCCGTTGCTCAGGGTGTGGAAGATGAAAAGGGCTACGGCCGTCTCCGCCGCGAAGGAACTGAGGTTGAAGGCGAGCTTGAGGGGCGTCTGGCGCTTGATCAGGGTCCGGTAGAGGAGATGGGCGACCAGGCGGCCGGCTATCACCGACCAGGGTGAGGCGAAGAAGAAGCCGATAACCAGGGGCAGCTCGCTGAGGCTGAAGGAGTGGGCCTCCTGGCGGATCTCAATGTGGAAGACCAGGGCCTCGGTGGCCAAGAAGCCCAGGGCGAAGCCCCACCACGGGATCGATATCGGAGTATGAACCGGTCCACCGGAGCGGACGGCGGTCCACAGGGCGGCTGCGGCCAGGCCGGTGAGCGCCAGGCTCAGGCTGATCACCCGGGCCTGCGCCGACATCTTGCGCCCTCGTTCGGTCATGTGCCTTCTTCTGTCTTCGGTGCGGTGGTGCCCCTGATGCCGGCCTACCCGGAACCTGGTGGGTCCGGGTAGATCGGCATCGGGAGGCTGAACATTGAGTGCCTAGCCGTCTGCGCTGGTTCCCGGGGCGCCACGTTGCGCCCCGGTGGGGGTGTCAGGCCCAGAGGTCCCCGGTCCAGGAGGAGCCGGTCCAACTGGAGCCGGTCCAGGAGGAGCCGGTCCAACTCGAGCCGGTCCAGGAGGAGCCGGTCCAGGAGGAGCCGGTCCAACTCGAGCCGTCCCACGCCGAGCCGTCCCACGCCGAGCCGGTCCAGGAGGAGCCGTTCCAGGGGCCGTTGGTCCAGGAGGAGCCGGTCCAGGAGGAGCCGTCCCAAGCCGAGCCCGTCCAGTTAGCGGGGTTCCAGGACGAGGGGCCCCAGGCCGAGGTGAGGCCCACGACGCTCAGCGCCGTTGAGCTCTCAGCTAGGGCCGCCGGGCCCTGGTTGTAGACCATCGGAGGCCCGGTGGCGGCGTCGTAGGCGTTGAGGAAGCCGTGGCCTTCCACGAAGGGATTGCCGAGCTCGCCCGGCATGGCGTTGCCGAGCAGGCGGCCTTTGACCGCGTCGGGGCTGATGCCGGGGTTGGCCGACAGGACCAGGGCGGCGGCGCCGGAGGTGATGGCCGCCGAGAACGACGTGCCCGACCCGACGAAGTTGGCCGTGCCCACCACCGCCTGGGGGTTGGCCCCGGCGATGGTCGAGCCCGGATCAAGCAGGCTGACCACCGAGCGGCCGGGGGCCACCAGATCGGGCTTGAGCCAGCCGTCGTACTCGGTGGGTCCCACCGAGGAGAACGGGCAGGCGGCCCAGTTGGCCGGTGCCGGGGAGTTGTTGTCGGCGAAGGCGCCGGCGGTTATGGCCAGCGGGTCGTCACCGGGGCTGGTGATGGTCCCGTTGAACGGGCCCGAGTTCCCCGCCGCCACCACCACGGTTATCCCTGAGTGCCAGGCGTACTCGACGGCCTGGTCCAGAGGCTCGGTGGCCGTCGGTCCGGTGGGCATGGCTCCCAGGGAAAGGTTCAGGACGTTGATCCCGTCCTGGGTCCGGTGGTTCACCGCCCAGTCGATGCCGTGGATGATGGTGGAGATGCTGGTGACGCCGTTGGCGCCGGCCACCTTGATGGACACCAGGTTGGCCCCCGGAGCCTCCCCCACGTACTGACCGTTCGAGCTGGCGCCGTTGCCGGCCACGAGGCCGGCCACGAAGGTTCCGTGTCCGTACTGGTCGGTGAAGGGGGAGTTGCCGCCGCTGAGGTCGGCGCCGTCGATCAGGCGCCCGGCAAAGTCGGGCAGGCTGGCGTTGATGCCGGTGTCGAGCACGGCCACGGTGGATCCCTGGCCGGTGTTACCGGCGCTGGCCAACTGGTTGGCCCCGGTGTCGGTCGGGAAGTAGCCGGTCGGCGGGGAGTAGGTCGTGGCCGAGGGGCAGGTCGCCTGGCTCGAGGTAGTGCTCTCGAACAGATCGCCCGACGTGTTGGGGGTCACCGTGGCCCCGTCGGCCTCCAGGGCATCGATCGCCTGCTGGGGCAGGGTCACAGCCACCGCCCCCGTCGATGCGAAGGTCGTCATGGCCAGGCCCGGCGGCAATACCGAGTTGAGGAAGCCGACCGTGGCCGCCGTGGTGCTGGCGACCCCGGCGGCGGTGGCGGCGCCGGCCGGGGCGAACTCCACCAGCACGGACTGAAGGGGCCCAGTGCTGTCGGTGGTCGCCAGGGCGGCCGGGGCCGCCATGGCCATCAGGGTGACGCCGGCGGTGGCGGCCGCCACCAGACGCCTTCGCCGCCGGTGCTCGCCTCCCCTCATGTCCCAGGACACGCCCCGTCGGGGCGTTGCTTCTTTCATCGGGTTTCTCCTCGCCCTATTCGTCCTCCAGGGACTTCTTAACCCTGTGGATCACCACTGACAGTGACAGGGGCACTACGCGAAGTCGAGGTACATCTGGCGAATGGCGCCTTTGAACCACGATGTCATAGTCCGTTCGCACCATGACGTGGCCGCGTATCGGGCCATCACCGGCGGCCGGCCCGGCCCGGATGCCAAACTGGGGCCATGGGACGCGAAATACGGCACCTTGGGGAAGCGTGATGAGCATTCAGCCCGCCGAGGTTTCCCTCGACCGGATCGACCTGTCCGACATCGAGTTCTGGGCCCGGCCGCCGGCCTTCCGGGAGGGGGCGTTCAAGGCCCTGCGGGAGCAGAGGCCCATGGCCTTCATGGCCGAGCCCGAGCTGCCTCCGGAGGCGCCGGTACCCCAGGGCCCCGGCTATTGGGCCGTGACCCGGCATGCCGATGTCATCGAGGCCAGTCGTAATCCGGAGGTGTTCAGTTCGGCCCGGGGGGCCACCTCCATCCCCGACCTGCCCGAGATGTTCCTCGAGTTCTTCGGCTCGATGATCAACCTGGACGATCCCCGCCACGCCCGGCTGCGCCGGATCGTGTCGGCCGGCTTCACCCCTCGGATGCTCAAGAAGCTGGAGGACGACGTGGCCCGGGCGGCGGTCGAGATAGTCGATGATCTCCTGGCCAAGGAACGCTGTGACTTCGTCACCGACGTGGCCGCCCGCCTGCCCTTGAAGATCATCTGCGACATGATGGGA
>DATLUK010000259.1:0-2500 GCA_035533195.1 Acidimicrobiales bacterium
TGACGGGCCAGGCGCAGGGCGTAACCCTGGTCGGGGCCGGGGACACCCATGCCCTTGGCGCCGGGGGCACCGGGGCGGCGCCCCCGCTGGTCGCCCGGGCGGTCCGCCCGCCAGTGACGAGGGGCTGGCAGGCGCTCAACCGGGCGCACCTCATCGGCGGCTCGGACCGGCACGTACTCGGGCTGGGGCACTTTTCCTACTCCGGTGTCATCCGCCGCCCGGGGGCAGGGATCAGCTCTGGTCTTCCACCGCCTCCGCGGTGTGCAGAAGACCGTAGACGATGGAGTCCACCAGGGCAGCCCAGGAGGCCTCGATGATGTTGTGCGAGACCCCGATGGTCGCCCATGTCCGCTCACCATCGGTGGAGTCGAGCAGGACCCGGGTGACGGCCCCCGTTCCCTTGTTGGTGTCGAGTACCCGGACCCGGTAATCGGTGAGGTGGATGCGGGTCAGCTGCGGGAACCGGTTGCCCACCGCC
This sequence comes from Acidimicrobiales bacterium, assembly GCA_035533195.1. GTDB lineage: Bacteria > Actinomycetota > Acidimicrobiia > Acidimicrobiales > JAJPHE01 > DAHUYE01. Next base: position 479 of record DATLUK010000259.1, read on the forward strand.
TGGCGCAGAGCGCCGTCCAGAGCGTTGACCGGGCCGTTGCCCTCGGCGGTGGCCACGATGCGCTCATCGCCCACCCACACCTTGATGGTTGCCTCGGTGACCACGTCCCCGGCCTCGCCCAGCGCCCCGTCCGCGGTCAGGGCCCGCAACTCGGTGCTGACCCGGAAGGACTCGAGCCGGAAGTAGTCCTGTTTCCATCCGGTGGCGCGACGCATGAGCAGGTCCAGAGAGCCGTCGGCCGCCTCGAAGTGGTAGCCGCGGTGTTCCAGTTCCTTCAGCGAATCCAGCACCTCGCCCAGGGCGGCGCCGTCCAGCTCCAGGCCCAGCTCCTGGGCCTTGAGCAACAGGGTCGAGCGCCCGGCCATTTCCGAGACCACGAAGCGGGTGCCGTTACCGACGGCGTCGGGTGAGATGTGCTCGTAGGCGTCGCGGCTGCGCACGATGGCGCTGGTGTGCAGGCCGGCCTTATGGGTGAAGGCCGACATCCCCACGTAGGGCTGCTGGGGATGGGGGCTGATGTTGACCAGCTCGGCTATGTGGTGCGACACCGCCGTCAGCCGCTCGATGCGCTCGGGCGGGATGGTCCGCACTCCCATCTTGAGCGACAGGTTGGGAATGGCGGCGGCCAGGTCGGCGTTACCGGCGCGTTCCCCGTAGCCGTTGACGCAGCCCTGCACCTGGGTGGCGCCCAGACGTACCCCGGCCAGGGTGTTGGCCACTCCGCAGCCGCCGTCGTTGTGGAAGTGCACGCCCAACTGGGCGGTGAGCAGCGGAGCCACCTCGACCAGGATGGCCTCCACCTCATGGGGCAGGGTGCCGCCGTTGGTGTCGCACAGGACGATGGCGTCGGCTCCGGCTTCCTGGGCGGCCCTCACCACCTGGGTGGAGAAGTCCGGGTTGGCCTTGTAGCCGTCGAAGAAGTGCTCGGCGTCGTAGAAGACCAACCGGTCCTGGCTCTTCAGATAGGCGACCGAGTCGGCCACCATGCGCACGCCCTCATCCAGGGTCGTCTGCAGGGCCTCCAGCACGTGGTAGTCCCACGCCTTGCCCACGATGCAGACCGCCTCAGTCCCGGCGTCGAGGAGGTAGCGCAACACCTCGTCCTCCTCGGCCTTGACCCCGGCCCGCCGCGTCATCCCGAAAGCGGCCAGCCGGGCCGTGTGCAGACTCAGCTCCCGGGGGGCGCGGCGGAAGAACTCGGTGTCCTTGGCGTTGGCTCCGGGCCAGCCTCCCTCGATCCAGGCCACGCCCAGGTGGTCGAGCTGTTCGGCCACCCGCAACTTGTCATCCACGGTCAGGGACAGGCCTTCCTGCTGGCTACCGTCCCGCAGGGTCGTGTCATAGACGTCCACGGCCGCGGGCTGGCCCGCCGGGGCCGCCAGGGCTACGTGGCGGTGGGGGCGCGCCTCACCGGACATATTCGAGCCAGTCCTGGTAGCGGTCCACCTCGCCCTTGACCGTGGCGAAGTACACCTCCTGGATCTTCTTGCTGACACTGCCCGGCTCACCCGTGCCGATGACCCGATCGTCCACCGAGCGGATGGGAACGATCTCGGCCGCTGTCCCGGACAGGAAGGCCTCATCGGCCGTGTAGAGATCCGAGCGCAGGATGTTGGTGGTCTCCAGCTCGTAGCCGAGGTCCTTGGCGATGACCATCACCGAGGACTGGGTGATCCCCTCCAGCGCTCCAGCCGCCACCGGGGGGGTGAAGATGCGCCCGTCGCGCACGATGAAGATGTTCTCCCCCGTGCACTCGCTGACGTAGCCCTGGGGCGACAGGAGGATGGCCTCGTCATAGCCGGCCTTCAGTGCCTCCACCTTGGCCAGACAGGAGTTGATGTACATACCGGTCCCCTTGGCCGCCGGCGGGATGGTGTTGGGATCGTGGCGGCGCCAGGAGCTGATCTTCATGTTGACGCCCTTGGAGAGGCCCTCCTCGCCCAGGTAGGCACCCCAGGGCCACACCGCTATGGACGCGTTCACCACGCAGGGCAGGGGGTTGAGCCCCATCTCCCCGTAGCC
>DATLUK010000260.1:0-2800 GCA_035533195.1 Acidimicrobiales bacterium
GAGGTGCTGCTGGGTGGTCAGGGCGATGACGTCGAAGGTGAGGTGCCCGTAGGTCCGGTCGTGCAGGTAGGCCAGCACCAGCAGCGCGATGAGCATGAGGGCCGAGCCGGCAAAGGTGTAGAGGAAGAACTTGAGGGCGGCGTAGGACCGCTTGGCCCCGCCCCAGCGACCGATGAGCATGTACATCGGCGGCAGGGTCAACTCGAAGAAGAGGAAGAACAGGAATACATCCAGGGCCACGAAGGACCCGAGGCAGGCGGCTTCCAGAAGGAGCATCCAGCCCACGTAGGACTTGGGATCCCGGGTGACCGGGGCACCGATGATGGCCACGGGGAAGACCACCGCGGTGACGGTGACCAAGAACACGGATATGCCGTCCACACCCAGCTTCCATTGAACCCCGAAGGCCGAGATCCAGGAGTGCTCGACGCCGAACTGGTAACCGGGGGTCCCAGTACGGAAACGCACCGCCATGGCGATGGCGAGGCCGGCCACGGCCATGGAGATCACGGCGCCGAGCACCTTGGCCACATCGGGCCGGTGACGGGGTACGAGCAAGCCGACGACAGCGGCGCCGATGGCCGGCAGCACCACGATGGCCGGCAGGACCGGGAAGCCGAAGCCGCCCGTTCCGGTGGAGAAGGGAATAGCCGACGCGGCAGCGAGGAAGGAGCTCACGAGGCCCTCACCAGCATGAAGCCGAGGATCAACACCGTGCCGACGGCTATGCCCAGGGCGTAGTTGCGGACGTAACCCGTCTGGGCCCGGCGCACCACCCCGCCGCCGGCCCGGGCCAGGTGGCCGACCCCGTTGACCGCACCGTCGATGATGCCGTTGTCCACCACCACCGACAGTGCCCGGGAGACCATGCCGCCGCCCCCGGTCAACACCGCGGAAGAGATGTCATCGGCGTAGTAGCTGCGCTTGAGCAACTCGGGCTCCAGGGCCGGACGGTCGATGCGAACGCCCCATAGCCGGCTGCCGATGAGGATGCCGGCGCCGGCCAGGGCCAGGGTGACCAACAGGAGCGCGATCCGTAGGGACGCCGACTCAGTGGCCAGGTCACCCGCCCCGCTGGCTACCGGTGAGAGCCAGGTATCGAGGAACTTCACCTTGCCGAAGGGCAGGTCGATGAGCCCACCGAGGACCGAAGCGCCGGCCAGGACGATCAGGGGCAGGGTCATGATCCAAGGCCCTTCGTGCGGCGGCCCGGCATGACCCCCGCCAGGCTCCCCGGCAGCGGAGCCGCCGTGTCCGCCGGAGGCGACCGGAGCGGCATGCCCCCCCGAGGCAGCGTGGGCGCCCTCGACCCCGGGCCGGTTCTCCACCCAGCGGGCCTGGCCGGTGAACACCAGCACGACCTGGCGGGTCATGTAGTAGGCGGTGAGAAGGACGGTGGCGGCCCCGACCACGTAGAGGACGGGGCTCTTATGGTACGCGGCGCCCAGGATGTCGTCCTTGGACCAGAAGCCGTTGAAGGGCGGAACGCCGGATATGGACAGCCAGGCGATGAAGAAGGTGGTGGAGGTGATCGGCAGGTACTTCCGCAGCCCACCCATCTTTTTCATGTTCTGCTCATCGTTCATGGCGTGGATGACCGATCCGGCGGCCAGGAAAAGGAGGGCCTTGAAGAAGGCGTGGCTGATCATGTGGAAGATGGCGGCGCCGTAGGCGGCCGAGCCGACCCCAAGAAACATGTAGCCCAGCTGGGACATGGTCGAGTAGGCCAGGACGCGCTTGATGTCGTTCTGGGCGCAGGCCACGGTGGCGGCGTAAAAGGCAGTCGCCACGCCGAGGATGGCGATGACGGTCAGGCTGTTGGGGGACAGGGCCAGGATGGGGTTGACCCGGACCATGAGATAGACGCCGGCGGTCACCATGGTGGCGGCGTGAATGAGAGCGGAGACCGGGGTGGGGCCCTCCATGGCGTCGGGCAGCCAGACGTATAGAGGCAGCTGGGCCGACTTGCCCACGGCCCCGAAGAGGAGGAGCAGGGCGATGGCAGTGGCCGTTCCTCTGGACACCGAGCCCAGGTGGGCGAAGACGCCGTGGTAGTCGAGGCTCCCGGTGTGGGCGAAGATCAGGAACATGGCCAGGAGGAAGCCGAAGTCACCGATACGGTTGACCACGAAGGCTTTCTTGGCCGCGGTGGCGGCTGTCTCCCGGTCGAACCAGAAGCCAACCAGGAGGTAGGAACAGGTGCCCACCCCCTCCCAACCCACGAAGGTGAAGAGGAAGTTGCCGGCCATCACCAGCACGATCATGGAGAAGACGAAGAGGTTCAGGTAAACGAAGAACTTCCTGAACTGGGGGTCGCCCTTCATGTAGCTGATGGAGTAGAGGTGGATCAGCGAGGACACCCCGGTGACGAAGAGCACCATGGCCAGGGAGAGGGGGTCGAGCAGGGCCGAGATGTTGACCTTGAGCCCGCCGACAGGCACCCAGCTGTAGTAGGTCTGAACCACCGACCGGGCGTGGGGAGCCAGCGAGCGTAGGCCGAGGAAGGTCACGATCGAGGCCACGAAGGACCCGGTGACGGCCAGCGTGCCCAACCACCCGGCCGAAGGGTCACCGAGCCGGCGCCCGCCGAAGGTCAGGACGAGGAAGCCGACCAGCGGCAGCAGGATGATTACCGGAGCGGCGTGGATCAAGTCCTCAACCCTTCAGCATGTTGAGGTCGTCGGCGGTGGCGTTGGGCCGGCGGCGGAAGATGGACACGATGATCCCGAGGCCCACCACGACCTCGGCGGCGGCCACGACCAGTACGAAGAAGACGAGGGACTGGCCGTTGATGTCGTCG
>DATLUK010000261.1:0-6177 GCA_035533195.1 Acidimicrobiales bacterium
AGCGGCCCGCGCCCCGAAGTCGTAGTCCACGGTCCGGGGATCATAGGGTCGAGGCATGGTGATTCCCCAACGGGGGGCGACCGTCGGCGAGGTGCTGGATCCAGTGCTGGCCGAGGCTCCCGAGCGCGAGGCGCTGGTGACGGCCGGCGGCCGCTGGACCTACGCCGAACTGGACCGGGCCTGCGATGCCGCCGCCGGCGCCCTCACCGAACTGGGTGTCCGTCCCGGGGATCGGGTGGCCGCCTGCCTGCCCAACGACGTGGACGTCGTCACCGCCTTCCACGGGGCCATGCGCATCGGCGCCATCTGGGTCGGCATCAACCGGGCCCTGGCCCCCCCCGAGAAGGCCTTCATCCTCACCGACAGCTCCACCTCCCTGGTCCTGGCCGACCAAGTCACCCTCGACGAGCTCTCTCTCCTCCGCCCCGAACTGACCGGGGTGCGCCACTGGCTGGACGTTGCCGGGCCGTCCTGGCGCGACGCCGTCGCCGCATCAGCATCCGCCGGCGCCAGTGCCGGCGCCGGGCGCGCCCGGATAGACCCGCATGCGCCGGCGGCCATCGCCTACACCAGCGGGACCACGGGCCATCCCAAGGGGGCCGTGCACAGCCAGCACAACCTGGTCGTGCCCGGGGCTGCGGTGGTGGCCAGCCGGGGCTACGGCCCGGACCTGCGCAAGGGGGACTGCCTACCCCTCACCATCCTCAACATGCTGGTGCTGACCACCCTGCTGGTGGCCCAGGCCGGGGGCACCTGCATCGTGATGGACCGGGTGGAGGCCACCAGCGTGGCCGACTGGATCCGCCGGGAGCGGGTCACCACCTGGAACGGGGTCCCGGCCCTTCTGCACACCATGGCCCATGAGGACTCCATCCCGGCCGAGGCCCTCTCCTCGCTGGACGAGCTGTGGGTGGGCGGGGCCGACTGCCCGGAGTCGCTCCGGCGAGCGGTGGCCGAGAAGTTCGGGCTGGCCCTTACCCACACCTATGGCCTGACCGAAGCCCCGACCATCGTCACCATCGATCCCCGCCCCATCCCGGGCGGGGCCGACCCGCACCGGGCCGGGGCCAGCGGCATGGCCCTTCCCCACCTGGCCCTGCGCATTCAGGCTGGAGCGGGGGAGATCTGCTTCGCCGCTGTGGAGGAGGGCCCGTGGGCCGGGGTGTACCGGCCGCCTCTCGGTTACTGGCAGCGTCCCGAGGCATCGGCCGAACTGCTGGTCGGCGGCGTGGTCCATACCGGGGACATCGGTTATGTCGATGAAGACGGCTACCTCTCGGTGCGGGACCGGAAGAACCAGCTCATCCTGCGGGGCGGGGCCAACGTCTATCCCGCCGAGGTGGAGCGGGTTCTGCTCGCCCGGCCCGAGGTGGAGGCGGCCGCCGTGGTCGGCCTGCCCGATGAGCGGCTGGGCCAGAGGGTGGCGGCGGCCGTGCAGCTGGCGGCCGGGGCCACCGTCACGACCGAGGAACTGGCCGCCGCCTGCGCCCGGGAGCTGGCCCGCTACAAGGTGCCCGAGCGCTGGGTGATGGTCGACTCCTTCACCCGGAACTCGATGGGCAAGATCGACCGACGGGCCCTCGGGGACCTGTTCCCCGTACCATAACGCCGACGACGTATTCGGAGGGCGGGGTGACGAAATCTATAGACGGGGCCGTCCTTCCCGACGTCCCTGACCTGGCCCGGATGCGGACGGAGCGCCACGCCCGCCTGCAGGCGCAGATGTCGTCCTCTGGCGTGGACGCCCTGCTCCTCCTCGGCACCAACCCCGTCGCCTATGCCACCGGCGCCGAGGCGCCGGGGGCAGACAGTGGCCGGGCCGGACTGCTGCGCCCGGTGGCCCTGGTCGTTGGCGGGGACCCTCAGGCCCATCTGTTCACTCCCTATCCCGATGGCGCCCCGGCCGAGCTGGCCGAGGATCATCTGCACCCGGCCATCTATCCCGAACTGCCCGACGGGGCGGCGGCCGCCGCCGCGGCCGTGTCCGAGCTGGTGCCCTCCGGCAGCCGTCTGGCCGTGGACGAGTTGCCCCATCCACTGGCCGCCGCCCTCGGCTCCTATGAGATCACCGGGGCGTCGGGCCTGCTGGGCCCGGCCCGGCTGGTGAAGACCCCGGATGAGCTGGCCTGCATCCGCACCGCCCAACACATCAACGAGTTGGCCATGGCCCGGGTCCAACCGCAGCTGCGCCCGGGGGTGCGCCAGAACGACCTGAGCGCCTGGTTCCTGGAGGCCATCTTCGACCTGGGCGCCACCGGCAACGGCATCGATCCGATCTGGCAGGTGATGCCCGACCGCCTGGCCGACGGACCGTGGACGACGCATGGGGATGTCGCCTTCCCCACCGCCAGCACCGACCGCATCCTCCGGGCCGGGGACGTCGTCTGGGTGGACACCGGCATCGATTGGCACGGGTACGCCTCCGACTTCGGCCGGACCTGGTTGGTTGACCCCCTGGCCGCGCCGACAGGGCGCCAGGCGGGACAATTTCGCCGGTGGGACGAGGTCGTGGCCGCCGTGCTCGACATCCTCAAACCGGGGGTCACCGCTCTGGAACTGGGGCGGGCCGCCATCGAGGCCAACGGCGGGACCCGGCCGTGGGTCGAGCACTTCTATCTGGCCCACGGGCTGGGCACCGAGAGCGCCGAGATGCCGATGATCGGCACCGACCTGGGCGACGCCTTCGATGACCGTCTGGTCATGGCGCCAGGGATGGTTCTGGTCCTGGAGCCGGTCATCTGGGACGAGGGGGAGGGGGGGTACCGGTCGGAGGACATCTTCGCCGTGACCGACGACGGCTGGGTGGCCCTGTCCGACCATCCCTACGACCCCTACGGGTCGAGGTCGTGGTGATCACGGCCGGAGCGGGCACCGCCGCTCTGCCCGAGGGGGGCCGGGTCGACTTCGCCCGCCTGCGCCGGGAGCGCCGGGCCCGTCTCTTGGAGGCCATGGCCGAGGCCGGCCTGGACGTCCTGGTCCTCGGCCGCCCGGCCAACATCACCTACGCCTCCGGCGCCCGCCAGCTCTGGACGGCGGGCGCACGCCCCTTCGGCCCTGGCGCCGTGGTCATGGCCGGCTCCGGCCGGGTCCATCTCCTCTCGACCTGGGACGACGGGGTGCCGGATGAGATCGGCCACGACCAGCTTTTCGGCCTGTCATGGAATCCGGCCCGGATAGCCGCCAACCTGGCCGCCATCCCCGGCCTGGCCTCGGCCGGGCGGATCGGCACCGACGGCTGGAGCCCGGGGGCCGGGTCACTGATCACCTCGGTGGCGCCGGGGGCCGAGGTGGTCGCTGCCGGCCCGGCCCTGGCCGGGGCCCGGGGGACCAAGACGGTGGATGAGCTGGCCTGCCTGCGCACGGCGGCCGCCGCCGCCGAGGCGGGCATGGCCGCCCTGGTCGAAGCTCTGCGCCCGGGGGTGACCGAGCGCCAGCTGATGGGCGTCCACGCCGCCGCCCTGGCCCGGCTCGGCCTGCCGACCCCCCCGATCGAGGCGGCTGCGTGCCTCATGCCCGCGGTGGGCGGGGGGCCGGGGGGGCCGGGCCGCCTTCGCCGGCTGGTCTCGGATCGGGCCGCCCAGGCCGGCCAGATGGTCGCGCTGACCGCCGGCGCCATTTACGCCGGCTATGAGGCCACCCTGTCCCGCACCTGGCTGGTGGGGGCCGGCGGGGGCGGCGGGGGCGGAGCCGGCGGGGCCGACGGGGCCGGCGGGCGAGTGGCGTCGGCGGCCCAGAAGGAGGTAGCCGGGCGGGCCCGCTCGCTCCGGGACGCCCGGGTGGCCGCCTGCCGCCCGGGAGCGGTGTCCGACCTGCTCGGCCCGGGGGAGCGGGCGGGTTCGGAGCCGGTGGCCTGGGGCGTGGGCCTGGGCATGGAGCCACCCCTGCTGGGCGCCGGCCTCGGTGCCGGAGTGCAGCTGCCGGCCGGCATGACCATGGCCGTGCAGGCCTGGGCGGCGGCGCCCGGCTCGGAAGCCGGGGGGGCCCTGGAGGCCGACGTCGTCCTGGTCGGCGCCGACGGCCCTGAGCTGCTGACCCGGTTCGGGTCCTGTCCGGCCCTGTCGTCCGACGTGGTCCACTGATCGAAAGCTGAGGAGGAGGAGCCGGTGCTCGATCTGGTGATCAAAGGGGGAACGGTGGTGGACGGGACCGGGGCACCGGCCCGCCGCGCCGACGTGGGCATCCGGGACGGCTCGGTTGTCTCTATCGGGGAGGTGGACGAGTCCGCCCGGGCCGCCATCGATGCCATCGGGCTGATGGTCGCCCCCGGCTTCGTGGACCTCCACACCCACTACGACGCCCAGCTGGCCTGGGACCCGTCGGCCAGCCCCTCCCCGCTGCACGGGGTGACCACCGTGCTGGGGGGCAACTGCGGCTTCAGCCTGGCCCCCTCCGGCCCGGAACACGCCGACTACCTGATGCGGCTGATGGCCCGGGTGGAGGGCATGCCCCTGACGGCCCTGGAGAAAGGCCTCGCCTGGGACTGGCGCAGCTTCGGGGACTGGATGGACCGGCTGGAGGGCCGGATCGGGGTGAATGCCGGCTTCCTGGTCGGCCACTCCACCCTGCGCCGGGTGGTGATGGGCGACGCCGCCAGCGAGGGAACCCCGGCCGGGGAGAAGGACGTGGCGGCCATGGTGGCCGAGCTGCACACCGCCATTGAGGCCGGCGCCCTCGGCTTTTCCACCTCGCAGGCCCACACCCACCACGACGGCGCCGGCGCCCCGGTGCCGTCGCGATCCTCCGGCTCGGCCGAGCTGTTGGCTCTGGCCTCTGCCATCCGGGACCACGAGGGCACCACCCTGGAGCTCATCCTGCCCGGGTGCCTCAACGGTTTCAACGATGAGGAGGTCGAACTGATGGCCTCCCTTTCGGTGGCGGCCCAGCGCCCGGTCAACTGGAACGTCCTGGCCGTCACCTCGATGGATCCGGACGGATGGCGCCGGCAGCTGGAGGCATCGACCCGGGCCGCCGAGCGGGGTGGACGGGTGGTCGCCCTCACCCTGCCCTACGGGATGAGCATCCGCCTCTCCTTCCTCACCGGGACGGCCATCGACGGCCTGCCCGGGTGGGGCCCGATCCTCGGCCTGCCCGTGGAGGAGCGTCTGCGGGCCCTGTCCGATCCCGAGGTCCGCCGGCGCATGGCCGAAGGGGCGGCCTCTCCCGAGGCCGGGGTGCTCGGTTACCTGGCCCGGTGGCACCGGTTGGAGATCCTCGAGACCTTCAGTCCCGCCAATGACGGCCTGGAGGGCCGCCGGGTGGGCGACATCGCCAAGGAGAGAGGGCACGACGCCTTCGATGTGCTGCTCGACATCGTGGTGGCCGACGGCCTGCGCACCGGCCTACGCCCGCCCATGCCCCAGGCCACCGAGGAGGACTGGAGGCTGCGGGCCGAATCCTGGCGCGACCCCCGAACGGTGGTGGGTGGCAGCGACGCCGGCGCCCACCTCGACATGATGTGCGGCGCCGTTTACAGCACCTCCCTGCTGGCCAGCGTCCGGGACCACGGGACCGTCTCCTGGGAAGAGGCGGTCCAGCAGCTTTCCGATGTCCCGGCCCGTCTGTACGGGCTGCGCCGGAGGGGCCGGCTGGCCGAGGGCTGGGCGGCCGACGTCGTCCTCTTCGACCCCGAACGGGTGGCCCCCGGCCCGGAGCGGACCGTTGAGGACCTGCCCGGGGGCGCCTGGCGGCTGTACGCCGGGGCCGAGGGCGTGGAACACGTTCTGGTCAACGGGACCGCGGTGGTGAGGGAGGGACGGGCCACCGGCGCCGTGCCCGGATCGTTGCTCAGATCAGGACGAGATAGCGAGACGGTCCTGCCCTGAGCGGGACGGAGGAGAGCCCAGTGTCCGGAACCGTTACCCGCGAGGAGCCCAAGCCGGGCGTCGCCCTGCTCACCCTCAACCGGCCCGACCGGCTCAACGCCATGAGCCACGAGCTGCTGTCCGACCTGCACGCCGCCCTGGATGACATCCGGTCTGACCGCTCGGTGCGGGTGGTCATCCTGACCGGGGCCGGTCGGGGCTTCTGCGCCGGTCTCGATCTGCAGTCCGGAGCCCGCATACCGGGCACCGAGGACCTGGGCTCGACCCAGGCCGGCTTTGCCACTCAGCAGTTCATCGCCTCCCTGGTGCCCAAGCTGCGCTCCATGCGCCAGCCGGTCATAGCCGCCGTCAACGG
>DATLUK010000262.1:0-2590 GCA_035533195.1 Acidimicrobiales bacterium
TAGCCGAGGACCCGGTCACGCTGGCGCTCGCTGATCTGGGGGCCCTGCAGGACGCTGGGATCGGTGGGGTCCCCGTAGGCCACCTGGGCGAAGCCGGGGGCGATCATCTCGATGGCCTCCTCGTAGCGGGAGCGGGGCACCAGGAGGCGGGTCAGCATGGCGCAGCCCTGGCCGCCGTGGACGCAGACGAAGGCGGCGGAGGGCAACTTGGCCGCAAAGTCGGCATCGTCCAGGACGATGTCGGCCGACTTGCCCCCCAACTCCAGGAAGAGCCGCTTGAGGGTGGGTGCCCCTTTTTCCATGATGCGCCGGCCCACCGCCGTCGAACCAGTGAAGGAGATGAGATCGACGCGTGGATCGGTGACCAGCTGCTCGCCCAGCAGGTGGTCCGAGGAGGTCACCACATTGAGCACGCCGGGGGGCATGTCGGTGTGTTCGGCGGCCAGCCGGCCGATGCGGGTGGCGTTCCAGGGGGTATCCGGGGCCGGCTTCAGGACCACCGTGTTGCCCGCCGCCAGGGCCTGGCCGAGCTTGTGGATGGTCACCTCGAAGGGGTAATTCCAGGGCACGATGGCCCCCACCACGCCGACCGGCTCCTTGACCACCCGCCGCCAGCTGCGCATCCCGAAGGCGGTGCCGACGGGCAGGTCCCGCTCCCACCCGAAACTGTCGATGAGGCCGGCCGGCCAGACCAGGCCATCCTCCAGGGGAGCGTCCAGCTGGGGCCCATAGGTGATGAGGACCGGGCAGCCCACCTCGGCCACCAGCTCGGCCCGCAGCTCCTCCCGCTCCGCTTCCAGGGCGGCCTGGAGCTGTTCTAGGCAGTGCTTCCGGAAGGCCCCGTCGGTGGCCCATTTCGTCTCATCGAAGGCCTGGCGGGCGGCGCCGATGGCCCGGTCCATGTCGGGGGCGGAGGCATCGGAGACCTCGCCCAGGACGGCCTCGGTGGCCGGGTTGACGTTCGGGAAGGTCCGGCCCGACTCGGCGTCGACCAGTCGGCCGGCTATGAGCATGCGGGATTCCCCGCGGGTGACTGCAGTGGAGGCGGTGGCCGTCAATTTCGTCCCATTCTCCCGAGAGGATCGGAAGCTACCAGCGCGGCCTAGGCTGCAGACCAGTTCCGAGGGAGGGATGGCTGTGGCCAGCGTTGACATCGATGATCTGATCATGGTGAGTGTGGATGACCATGTGGTCGAGCCGCCCCATATCTTCGACGGGCGTCTGCCGGCCAAGTACGCCGACCTGGCCCCCAAGTTCATCACCCGGGACGACGGCACCAACGCCTGGACCTACGAGGGCGCCGAGATAAGCAACGTCGCCCTCAATGCCGTGGCCGGCCGCCCGCCGGAGGAGTACGGCATCGAGCCCACCTCCTTCGATGAGCTCCGCCCCGGCACCTACGACATCAACGAACGGGTCAAGGACATGGACGCCAATGGCCTGTTGGGCTCGCTGTGCTTCCCCTCCTTCCCCCAGTTCTGCGGTCAGCTCTTCGCCCGCACCCAGGACAAGGACGTGGCTCTGGCCATGGTGCGGGCCTACAACGATTGGCACATCGACGAGTGGTGCGGGACCCACCCGGGCCGGTTCATTCCCTGCTCCCTGCCCGCCATCTGGGATCCCGAGGTCCTGGCCGCCGAGGTCCGGCGCACTGCGGCCAAGGGCGCCCACGCCGTCACCTTTTCCGAGAACCCTTCCAAGCTGGGCTGGCCCAGCCTGCACTCGGATCACTGGGATCCGTTCTGGCAGGCGTGCAGCGAGGAGGCGGTGGTGGTCTGCATGCACATCGGCTCTTCGTCCCAGCTGGTCATCACCGCCCCCGACGCCCCCATGGATGTCCTCATCACTCTGACGCCCATGAACATCGTTCAGGCCGCGGCCGATCTGGTGTGGTCCCCGGTGCTGCGGAAGTTCCCCGATCTCAAGTTCGCGTTGTCCGAGGGCGGCATCGGCTGGATTCCCTATCTGCTGGAGCGGCTCGACTACAACTACCAGCGCCACCACTTATGGACCGGCCAGGACTTCGGGGACAAGCTGCCCAGCGAAGTGTTCAACGAACACGTGATCACGTGCTTCATCGATGACCATTTCGGCATCGCCAGCCGGGCCCACCTGGATATGGACAAGGTGTGCTGGGAGTGCGACTACCCGCACTCCGACTCAACCTGGCCGACTGCCCCGGAGACGTTCATGAAGCAGATGGACGGGGTGTCGCGCCACGACATCGACCGGATGAGCCACCAGAACGCCATGCGCCACTTCAGCTACGACCCCTTCAGCGTCATCCCGAAGGAGGACTGCACGGTCGGCGCCCTGCGTCGGAAGGCCGCCGGTCACGACGTGTCCATCCAGGCCCGGGGTAAGCGGGGCGGCGGCACCACTCTGGCCTCCGATCTCGGCAAGCGGCGCTGACCGCCGGCGCTGAGCGCCGAGTCGGCCATCAGGACGGCGGCAGCTCCACGTCCACGGTGGCCTTGGCCATCACCGCGTCGTCCTGATTGGTGAGCTCGACGGCCACCGTCACCAGGTGCCGGCGCCGGCGCTCGGTGCGCTTATCGGTCACCGATCCCCGGATGAAGGTGGCATCCCC
>DATLUK010000263.1:0-2804 GCA_035533195.1 Acidimicrobiales bacterium
CGTAACCGGCTTGGGTGGTCCATTCGTTGATGGCCCCCCAGGCCATGTGCACGGCTACGAAGTCCTCCCCGGCCAACCAGGAGGCCAAGCTCATCCCGATAGGCCGCAGCTTGTCGGCCAGCCCCAGACGGCGGCGCACGATGCCGACCCGCTCGGCGCCATAAGCCTCACCATGGGCGGCCAGCACCGCCGCGAGGGCCTCCCCATGCCAGTACTCCTCGAAGACCCAGAAGGACAGAAAGGCGGTGACGTCGGGATCGGCGTGGGCCGGGCTGCAGAGAAGGTCCCGCAGGTAGCAGGCGGTGTGAAACTCGACGTCGTGCATGTAGCGAAGACAACGCAAAGCCCACTTGGGCAGGGGATTGCTCCGGAAGGTACCGAAGTCCAGATCGTCCCAGCGCAGCCGTTCGGTCTTGGTCTTGTAGGCCTCGATGTCAAACTCCATAGCCCTTATTCGCCACCGAGGCCCAGTTGTCTTGAAACGGGGGTGCGCCTAGGGAACGGGACCACTGGGTAGGGTCGCTCCATGGGTGGACGAGTGACCGTCGTGGTTTACGTGCTTGCGCTCGTAGCCGTCGTGGTCGGTCTTGACATTCTGCTCTTCAGGCACCACTTTTGGGCCCGCCTGATAGGAAACGTTGGCATTGTCCTGGTATTTGCCGCCTTCTACCTACGGTTTCAGGCCGCACTCGGCGGCAAGTGAGCGCCTTCGGGAAGTTCGGCGGGCGTGGTCGGTCGGTTCTAGTCGTCAGCCAGGAGCGACCTACGGCGCCTCCAGGACCACGTCAGGATGCCCAGGTTTATCACCAGGGTCGCACCATTGATCATGGCCTCGATGGGCCCGCCCGCCCCCTTGGTCCAGATGCCGCGTTCTGCATCGTAAAGCACGTCCATACTGAACAGGTATAGCCCCGCGCCACCGGCAACGAGGAGCCAGCCCAGAGCGGCGGCGCGCCGGGACAGGAGGCTCCATGCCGAGGCGACCAAGGCAAGGACCCACCACCCGTCAGCAAGGGGGAAGGCATTCTCGAACTGGTAGTAGGCCGGCAGTGTCTCACTGGCGATGAGATTGCGGTCGGTGAACCAAAGCACCCAGTACAGGACGGTGATGGCCGCGGTTGCCACCAGGATCGCCGGCACCACCATCCGGGCTGTCTCGGTAACGATCGCGTGAGACGCTTCAGTCCGGTCCACGTCTCATCTCTCCTAGTGTGTGAGTGTATGCAGCCGCTGGAAGACCCATCCGGCATCAAGATATGAAGCGTGCTTCTACTGCAGGGCATCCACCTCGCGCCGACGAGTCTCCGTTACCCTCGCCAGCGTTCTCAGCTCGGTCTGACTCGACAACGATGTTGACGCAGTCGCTGTCCTGAATCGGGTTTTCGTCGACTGAGGTGGGAACACAACTCGCGGCACCACCGGTCGGGCGGGGTGATCGGTCGTCCTGATAGCAACAGGTCGACGCGTTCATGATCCCACCGTCCCGGCAGTGCGTGCCGCTCCTTGACCTGATTGAGAGAGAAGGAGCAGCAATGGCAACGATGTTAGAGAACACGCGCGCCCTGACGGGCGGAGTCGATACCCATGCCGATGTTCACGTGGCGGCGGTCCTCGATCCGGTTGGTGGGCTTCTAGGCGTCGAGTCCTTCCCCGCCGACCCGGCCGGCTATGGCCGCCTCGAGGCGTGGATGGCCGGCTTCGGCCAGATCGCTCTGGTCGGAGTGGAAGGGACCGGCTCCTACGGCGCCGGCCTGGCCCGGTATCTGGCCCGAGCCGGCCTGGTCGTGGTCGAAGTCGACCGTCCCAACCGCCAGGAGCGGGCCCGAGCGGGCAAGTCCGACCCGCTGGATGCCATCGAGGCGGCCCGGGCGGCCCAGTCGGGCCGGGCTTTCGGCGTGGCCAAGACCCGTGACGGCAAGGTGGAGGCCATCAGGGCCCTGATGGTGGCTCGGCGCAGCGCCCGGGAGAGCCGCACCAAGGCCCTCAATCAGATCCGCCAGCTGGTCTACACCGCCCCCGATGAGCTGCGGGAACGCTTCCGGGACGTGCCTGTCTGGCGCCTGGCCGAGGGGGTGGCGGCTATGAGGGTGCGCGCCGATGCCGACCCGGTCCGCATGGCCACCAAGACCTCCCTCACCAGCCTGGCCCGCCGGGCCCTGGCCCTGGCCGAGGAGGGCGCCTTTCTCGACGCCCAGATCGCCCGGCTGGTCGACGAGGTGGCTCCCGAGCTCGTCGAACTGGTGGGGGTGGGACCCGACACCGCCGCCCTGTTGCTCATCGCTGCCGGCGACAACCCCTCCCGGCTGCGCACCGAAGCCACCTGGGCCAAGCTCTGCGGGGTGGCGCCCCTCGAGGCCTCCTCGGGCAAGGTCACCCGCCACCGGCTCAACCGGGGCGGAGACCGCCAGGCCAATCACGCCCTGTGGCGCATCGTGATCACCCGCATGTCCTGCCATGCCACCACCAAGGCCTACGTCGCCCGGCGGACCAAGGAGGGCAAGTCGAAGCGGGAGATCATCCGGGTACTCAAGCGCTACGTGGCCCGTGACGTCTACCGCTACCTCCCGCAGATGTAAAAGGTTTCGGAGCAGCGGGTCTGGCCCTCAAAAACCGGCTGCCGCCTTCGGGTTGGCCTTCGTTCGACTTGTCGGCCCGCTGCTCCGAGCAACAACGACCACGAGACTTGCGATGGCGCGGTGGCCTGATAAGAGCATGTCCTCTGACTTGAGTGACCCTTTGATGTCGTGCCCCAGCTGCATCGCAACCCTCAGCAGATTGCCCCTTGACAACCCATAGGAGATTCG
>DATLUK010000264.1:0-2234 GCA_035533195.1 Acidimicrobiales bacterium
TGGCCGCTAGACGGCCTGCTGGACCACCTGGCGATTCCAAACCAGACACCGCCCCGAAGTCCGGTCGAGAGCCGGTCCCACTCGAAGCAGTACGGATCAGGGGAGCCTTTCCAGTAGAGGAATTACGACCGAGGGGGCGCTCCGGCGCCCCCTCGGTGCGTTTAGGTTGCAGGTCGTGATGGACACGGTCGTAGCCAGCGGAGCGGGTCAGCTGGCCGCCCACCTGGCCCGGCCCCGCCAGCGGGCGGGCTTCGCCCGGCCCGGCCTCATCCTCTGTCACGGATTTCCGGCCGCGGAGATGGGCGCCGTCCAGGCCGGGGCCTCCTATCCCCAGCTGGCCGACTGGCTGGCGGCGGAGGCCAACTGGACGGTGCTGGCCTTCAACTTCCGGGGCGCCGGCTCCTCGGCCGGCCAGTTCTCCTTACGGGGCTGGATGGCCGACCTGCGGGCGGCGGTCAACTGGATGCGCTCCGATCAGGAGGTTTCCGGTGTATGGCTGGCCGGCTTCCGGGATGGAGGCTCGCTGGCTCTGTGCCTGGCCGGAGAGGACCCGGACATAAAGGGAGTGGCCGCCCTGGCCGCCCGGGTCGATTTCGAGCGCTGGGCCAGCGATCCCCGCCGGTTCCTCGAGCAGGCCAGGCGGGTCGGGGTCATCACCGAGCGCAGCTTCCCGCCCGATCCGGACGCCTGGTCCCGCGAGCTGCGGGAGCTACGCCCCCTGGTGGCGGCGGCGGCCGTCCCGCCCCGTCCTTTCCTGGTGGTGCACGGCACCGAGGACACCGTGGTGCCGATTATGGAAGCCCGGGCCCTGGTCGACGCGGCCGATAACCAGGTGGAGTTCCGTGTACTCAACGGCGCCGGCCATCATCTCCGTCACGACCCGCGGGCGGTTGCCATTCTCCTCGGCTGGCTGGAGCGTCAGGGGGTCTGAGTCATCGCCTCCTCGATGGCCCGGCGCAGCCGTCCGGCTGCCCGTTCGGGATCGGCGGCCTCGGTCAGGTAGCGGACCACCACGAAACGGGTGGCTCCGGCGGCAGCCATGGCCCCGACCGTCTCCGGGCTGGCTCCGCCGGTCACGAAGAAGGGCACCGCGCTGTGGGCGGCGGCATAGCCCAGATACCCGAGGCCGGTGGGCTCCCGGTCAGGGTGGGTGGCGGTGTGGACGACGGGACCGGCCGAGATGTAGTCGGCCGGCTCCCGGTTGGCCGAGTCGATCTGGCCGGGGGCGTGGGTGGACAAGCCGATGATGGCCGCCGGGCCCAGGATCCGCCGGGCCGCGGAGGGTGGGCAGTCGTCCTGGCCGACGTGGACGCCGTCGGCTCCGGCGGCCAGGGCCAGGTCGGGTCGGTCGTTGAGGATGAAGGGCACTCCCCGGGGCCGGCACTGTTCGGCCACCACCTCGGCCCGGCGGAGCAGTTGGCGGGCCTCGAGATGTTTCTCCCGCAGTTGGACGATGTCGACCCCACCGCTGATGCAAGCGGCCACGAACTCGCCCAGGTCGGGCCGGTCGGGCGTGCAGAGGTAGAGCCGCCGGTCCCCCAGAGGGCCGGCGCCGGGGGGCTGGGTCAGCCGACCGACTCCCTGGCCTTGGAGGAAGCCTTGGGTGGCCCGGCCTGGGAAACCTCGGCCTTGGCCTTTGCCTTCATCTCCTTTTTGAAGGCCCTCACCTGGTGGAGTGTGTCCGGGCCGGTGATGTCGGCCACCGACCGGAGGCTGCCCCTTTCCCCGAACGTGCCGGCGGCCTCGGCCCAGCCCTTGGGCCTGACCCCCAACTGCTTACCCAGCAGGGCCAGGAAGATCTTGGCCTTCTGCTCCCCGAAGCCCGGCAGCTTCTTGAGTCTCTTCAGCAACTCCTCGCCCGTCTTGGCGCTGGACCAGATGGCGGCGGCATCATTGTCATAGTCCTCGCTCACCACGCGGCACATCTCCTGGACGCGCCCGGCCATAGAGCCGGGGAAGCGGTGGAGGGCGGGCGGGGTGGCGAATAGCTTGGCCAGAGGCTCCGGGTCCATGGCCGCTATCTCGGCCGCGTCGAGCTCCTTGCCTAGACGCTCCTTCAGATCCAGCGGGCCGCGGAAGGCCTTCTCCAGGGGAATCTGCTGGTCGAGAACCATGGCGACCAGGAGGGCCAACGGGTCTTCCGAGACCAGCCGGTCGGCCTCTTCGTGCTGGGCGATATGCAGTTCGGGCACGGATCGGAGACTACCGGCCCGGAGGACGTAGCCGCCGTAGCA
>DATLUK010000265.1:0-17462 GCA_035533195.1 Acidimicrobiales bacterium
GGGCTTCGTAGGTTGGTCGGAGGAGGCCTTCGAGCGCCTGATCGCCTCACCGCCCGAACGCCTGGGGTCGAGCTTTGGCGTCAGCCACTCCATGCTGCTCAACGTCCTCGATCGTCCGGGGGACGGCTGTGCGGCCCTGCGCCGGCTCCTGACCGACAACCACGAGGCTCGGCCGGCCCAGCGCCGACACATCCGCCGGGCCATCTCCATCTACCGGTCCCTGGCCGGCGCCGGGGTGGTTGAGAGGCTCGCCACGCCCGATGAACTGGGCCGCACAACCCGGGTCACGGTGGACCTCCAGGCCGACTTCGCCCTCAACCAGCCCCTCTCCCCTTTCGTGCTGGAGGCCCTGGGTCACCTGGAGCGGGACAGCACCACCTATCCCTTCGACATGCTCAGCGTGATCGAGGCCACCCTGGAGGACCCCGGCACAGTCCTGGCTGCCCAGCTGTCCAAGATCAAAACCGACACCATCAACCGCCTCAAGGCCGAAGGGGTGGAGTACGAGGAGCGCATGGAGGCCCTCGACCAGCTCGAGTACCCCAAGCCCCTGGCCGAGTTCCTCTATGGGACCTTCGACACCTACCGGATCCAGCACCCCTGGGCGGCGGATCACAACATCCGCCCCAAATCGGTCGTTCTGGACATGCTCGAGCGGGCTATGGGCTTCACCGACTACGTCGCCTTCTACGGGCTCAACCGCTCCGAGGGCCTGGTGCTGCGTTATCTGACCGACGCCTACAAGGCGCTGGTCCAGTCGGTGCCCGAGGAGGCCAAGACCGAGGAGCTCGAAGACGTCATCTCCTGGCTGGGCGAGACGGTCCGCCAGACCGACTCCTCTCTCCTCGATGAGTGGGAGTCGCTGCGCCACCCCGAGGACATCCCTCCCCAAAAGCCGGCCCTGCCTCCTGCCCCTCCTCGCCTGACCGCCAATCCCCGGGCCTTCCGCGTCATGGTCCGCAACCAGGCCTTCCGCCGGGTAGGCCTGGCCGGCCGGCGGGACTGGGACGGGTTGGCCTCTCTGGACGCCGGCACCGGGTGGGACCGGGAGCGCTGGCGGGAGGCATTCGAGGATTACTTCGCCGTTCACGACCGCATCCACGATGGCCCTGAGGCCCGCTCGCCCGACCTGTTCCAGGTGACCGAGGGGGTCGAGGCCTGGAGTGTGCGGCAGGTCCTGGACGACCCGGACGGGGACCATGACTGGGCCCTGGTCGGGCGGGTCGATCTGGCCGCCTCGGACGAGGCCGGCCAGGCGGTGTGGGTTCCGCTGGGGGTGGAGCTGCTCTGACCGCCCCGGGGCCGGGGATCCGCTGATCGTCGGTTTTCGACCTTTAGTGGAACCGTCTCTTCAACTGATATGCGTGGAGGACGGCCCGGTCAGGTCGGCCAGCGCCACCCGGGCGGCGCCGTAGCCGCACATGCCGTGTACACCTCCACCCGGGGGCGTCGACGCCGAGCACAGGTAGACACCATCGATCCCCGTCCGGTACGGGTTCCATCGCCGCGTCGGCCGGAAGACCGTCTGGCCCAGAGTCGACAGACCTCCGTTGATGTCCCCACCCACGTAGTTGGGATTGTGCGCCTCGGCCTGGACTGCAGTGGTCGTGACACGGGCCAGGACCAGATCCCGGAACCCCGGGGCGAAGCGCTCGATTTGGGCCTCTATCCGATCGGTCATGTCGAGCCCGGAGCCGGCCGGGACGTGGCAGTAGCCCCAGAGAGTGTGGTCGCCGGCCGGGGCCCGGGTCGGATCGACCACTCCGGGCTGGGCCACCAGGCAAAAGGGCCGCTCCGGGTGTCGCCCAGCGGTGACCTCGGCCTCGCTGCGGGCCACCTCGGGCAGGGTTCCTCCTACGTGAACGGTCCCCGCCTCCCGGCAGACCGGCGCCGCCCACGGCACGGGACCGTCCAGGGCCCAGTCCACTTTGCAGACACCGGGTCCGTAGCGAAACCGCCGCAGAGCCCGCCGATAATGGGAGGAGAGGCGGTCCCCGGCCAGGCCCACCAGGCCCCAGGCCGATACGTCGAGCAGCACGACCCGGGCCCGGGGCAGGTCCTCGAGTCGGCCGATCCAGCGGTCGATGACCAGGCGACCCCCCAGGGACTCGATCTCCTCCACCAAGGCGTCCACTATCCGGCCGCTGCCACCCTCCACCACCGGCCAGCCCAGCCCGTGGCCCAGCATGGCGAAGAGAAGAGCCATGGCCCCGGTCAGCGGAGCGCTCAACGGCAGCATCGAGTGAGCCGCGGCCCCGGCCAGCAGGCCGCGGGCCTCATCGGTCCGAAAACGACGGGCCAGGACGTTCACAGGGAGCAACCCGGGGATCCCGAAGCGGGCCACGGCTAGGGGGTCGGGCGGGAGCGAACGCAGCGGAGCAAGGACAGTGGACATGATCGGCTCCAGGTCCCGGACCAGGCCGGACAGCACCCGCCGGTAGGCGGCGCCGTCTGAGCCGAGCAGGCCGGCCGTCTCGTCCATCGAGTCGGTCACGGCGGCCGCCCGGCCCCCGTCCAGGGGATGGGCGAAAGCCACCCGCGGGGTGCGGAGACGGACCCCTCGGGACGCCAGATCGACACCTCGGAAGAAGGGCGACGCCTGCACCAGGGGATGGACCGCTGAGCAGACGTCGTGCAAGAAGCCGGCCTCGGTCAGCTGACTGGTGCGGCAGCCTCCTCCCAACGTGGACGAGCCTTCGATCACCTCCACCCGCAGGCCGGCCCGAGCCAGGGTGAGGGCGCCGGCCAGTCCATTGGGCCCCGACCCGACCACCACCGCGTCGGGAGCGCTCATGCCGGGATCAATCCACGGTGGCGGCCAGGACCACATCCAGAGCCAGGGTGAGACACCGACACCCCCCGCCCGCCTTCAGGAACTCACTGACCGGGCAGACCATCACCTCGAAACCCCAGGCCTCCAGCTGACGGCCCACCCGCACGGGACAGGAGGGCATGACCACCCGCTGGCCCACCACCACCGAGTTGGCGCAGAAGGCCAGCGCCTCTTCATCCTCCAGGACCAGGGGCTCGGGCACCAGTGCTTCGACCACCCGCCGGCCGTAGCGGTCCCAGCCGAGGGGAGCGACCATGGCCCGGCGCTCGTCCAACGGGCAGAAGGTGAGGTCCAGGTGGTAGAAGCGCTCATCGACCAATTCGACCGAGCGCACCGCCGCTCCGGTCAGGGTGGACAGATAGGCGTGGCTGGCGGCGTCGGAACGGAACCGGTAACCGGCCAGGAGAACGCCCCCGAAGGGCAGGGCGTCCCCGGCCCCTTCCTGGCAGACATCCTCGGGCAGCTCGCTCACCTGGTATCCCCGGGTCCGGAACCAGGCCGAGTCAAGGGCCGTCTCTGCCTGTCGCTCGGGATGGCGGAACCGGCTTGGGACGAACTGGCTGGCGTTGACCACGCCGGCGTTGGCCGTGAAGACCAGGTCGGGCACCTCGGCCGCCGGCTCCAGCACCTCGACCTCGGCCCCGGCCTGGACCAGGGTAGAGCGCAACCCCTCCCACTCGGCCTGGGCGGCGTCGCGCTCCACCGTCACCTCCCGGTGCATCCAGGGGTTGATCTCGTAGAGCACGCCGAAGTAGTTGGGCGGACACATGAGATAATGCCGTCCCCAGCCCAGTCCTTCGCTCACGGGCACAAATCGCCCGCCAGGTCGCGCAGGAACAGCCCGACGTCGGTGACGATGCCGAGGGCCTGGTGGCTTCCCCGGTCGGCCAGCTTGGTGACCACCGCCTGGTTGATGTCGACGCAGTAGGTCTCCACCCCGGCGGGCAGCAGGTTTCCCGTGGCGATGGCGTGCAGGGTGGTGGCCAGCATGAGGGCCACGCTCACTCCCTCCAGATGTGATCGCATGGCGTCGGCCGCTTCCACCATGTCGGTGATCACGTCGGGCAGGGGCCCGTCGTCGCGCACCGAGCCGGCCAGTACGAAGGGAACCTTTCGACGGATGCACTCGTACATCACTCCGGCCGGGATGAAGCCGTCGGCCACGGCCGCGGCTATGGAGCCCCGCCGGCGGACCTCGTTGATCACCCGCAGATGGTTGGCGTGGCCGTGCTCGGTCGGTATGCCCTGCTGCACCGACACCCCGAGGGAGGTGCCCAGCACGTTGGACTCGATGTCGTGGGTGGCGAAGCCGTTACCGGCAAAGAGCACGTCGATCCAGCCCTCCCGCACCAACCTGGCCACGTCCGGCGCCGCTCCGGTGTGCACCACCGCCGGCCCGCACACGGCCAGGATCCGCCCACCCCGGGAGCGCGCCTCCCCGATCCGGCGGGCCACCTCGGCCACCAGCAGGGCCTTGGGCTTTTCCGAGCTGACCTCCGAGGCCATGAACTCGAATGGGGAGGTGCCTCGGGGCCGGGACGGGGCGGCTACCTCGACGCCCTCCATGCCGATCACCACGGCATCTCCAACCTTCACGCGGTGCATGGGCACGGTCCGGGCCCGGTGCTCGGACAGCACCACGGCGCAGTCCATCTCCGGGTTCTCCACCGGAACCCACCCGTCCTCGGTCAGGACGCGCGTGTTCAGGTTGGTGCTGGAGTAGAAGCCGGCCGGCAGCACCCCGTCCTGGTCACAGGGTTCGAGCGACGCCGGCCGCAGTGCCACCCGGTTGGCCCCGTGGACCTGGAGCTGTTCCAACAACCGATCCAGGGACGGCCGGTCCGGGGAGGAGATCTCGACCCGGGCCCGGCTGGGGTCCCGGTTGGCCCGGCCGATCTCCACATCGACCATCCGGTAGTCCGCCCCGGACTCCAGGATCAGGTCGAGGACCTTGGCCAAGATGAGCGAGTCGATGATGTGGCCCGACACCTCGACTATCTCTGTCTCCACCCGGTCCTCCTCATCGCTCGTAGACCACGTTGCCGTACCGGTGCAGGCTCCGGCTGATGGACTGTTCCCGGAGCCAACGGGGCAGCTCGATGCGCCCATGGGAGCACACCGGCTCGTCCAGCGTGGTCAGGCCGGCGGCCGCCGCCGCCGTCAGCACCTCGGGTTCGGACCGGCCCAACAGACGCAAGCGGGGCCGGCCGGTACTCGGGGTCCCGTTCAAACGGCCTAGCCGGTCGGCCAAAGAAGCCCCGCTCTCCTCCACCACCTCGACCGGACCGCCTGGCCCTGCGGCGCCGGATCGGAGCGACCGGACCCAGGAGACGGACCGGCCCGGGGCCACCGACAACCAAACGTCCGTACCGGCTGTGGCCGCCGCAGCCAGCGCCTTGGCCACCTCTTGGTCGGGTTCATCGGGTTCATCGGCACCATCGACGGCGTCGACGCCGTCGACGCCGTCGGCGCCCACCCGGACCCAGACCCCGGGGCGGTAGGGCCGGTAGCGCAGGAGATTCGCCTCCCCCCGGAGGCCGGCCAGCTCCTGGGTCCGTCCGAAGCGGGTCTCCCACCAGTGCCGGTAGGAAGCCTCGGCGTCAGCCACGCCGATGGGGGCCGCATCCCGCCAGCGCCGCAGACCCATCAGGTAGTTGGGCCCGCCCGCTTTGGCGGTGGGACCCAGACTGGACGCCTTCCACCCTCCGAAGGGTTGCCGGCCGACCAGGGCACCGGTGGTCGTCCGGTTCACATAGAGGTTGCCCGCCTCGACGGCGTCGATCCAGCGGGCGTGCTCGGCCGGGTCCAGCGACTGCAGGCCGGCGGTCAGCCCGTAGGCGCCGCCGTTCTGCCAGGCGGTTGCCTCATCGAGGTCACGGGCCCGCATCACCCCGAGCACGGGACCGAACCACTCGGTCAGGTGGGCCCAGGACCCGGGCCGGATACCGATGCGGACCCCCGGAGCCCACAGTCTCCGACCGGCATCAACCAGCTGCGGCTCCACCAGCCAGGACTCCCCCGGATCGAGCTGGGTGAGGGCCCTTTCCAGGGCCGGGGTCAATGGCCCCACCAGAGGTCCCACCTCGCTGGCCGGATCAGAGGCCGGGCCCACCCTCAGGCTGCGAGTGGCGTCGGCCAACTGGCGCAGGAAAGGGCTGTGATCGTGCACTGACGCCTCGACTATGGCCAGGCTGGCCGCCGAGCACTTCTGGCCGGCGTGGCCGAAGGCCGAGCGAACCAGGTCCCGCACGGCCTGGTCGACATCGGCGGTGGCCGTGACCACCATGGCGTTCTTGCCACTGGTCTCGGCCAGGAGCCGCCGGGCCGGATTCCACGCCAGGAACCGGCGGGCCGTTTCCACCGACCCGGTCAAGATGACGCCATCCACGTCGGGGTGCGAGACCAGGTACTGGCTGGACTCCCCATCCTGCATGGCCAGCACCTGAAGGCAATCGGACCCGAGCCCGGCCCGGGCCAACTGCGTCCCCAGTAGGTCCGAGCACCGCGGCGCCTCCGGGCTGGGCTTGAGGATGACGGTGTTTCCGGCAGCCAGGGCGGCCAGGACACCGCCGGCGGGGATGGCATAGGGAAAGTTCCACGGCGGGGACACCACCACCACGCCCAGAGGCCAGCTCTCCACCTCCCCGGCCAGGGACTCCAATTCCTCGATGCCCGCCGCGTACCAGCGCGCGTAGTCGATGGCTTCGGACACCTCCGGGTCGGCCTCGGTAAAGGTCTTGCCCGCCTCCTCGGCCATGACCGAAATGGCCTCGCCCCGGCCACCGACCATCTCCTCGGCGGCCGCCAATAGTGCCGAGCTGCGCTCAGGGGACGGGACGGCGGCCCAGCCCGGAGCCGCCTCCCGCGCCCGGGACAGGACGGCGTCAACCTGGCCGACATCACCGGCGCCGAGCACGGTGCCAGCCGGGGTCGCGCCCCGGGCCCGGCGCAGCGCGCCGGCGGCCCAGCCCCGGTTGGCAGGCACGGTGAGGTCGGTGTCGGGCTCGTTGCCCCAACCTCCGACCCGGATGGGCCCGGCGCGCCGGTCCTGGGTCAGGCGGCTCGAGGTAGTGACGGCGTGGCGCTCCCGGACGGCCGCGGCGAAGCGCTGCGCCTGTTCCTCCCACTCCGGACCGCCCGGACGCAGATCGAAGGCGTGGCGCAGGAACCCGTCCGGGGTGGCGTTCTCGTCCAGGCGACGGGCCAGATAAGCCAGGGCATTGCGGAAATCGGCCCGGGTGGTGGCCGGCAGGTAGAGCAGCAGGCGACCGGTCCGCTCGATCACGGCGGCGGCCTGGGCATCGGCCATGCCGGCCAACATCTCTACGTCGAGGTCCACCCCGGCCACGTCGGCCAGGACCAAGGCGAAGCCGACATCGAAGAGATTGTGAGATGCCACCCCCACCTTGACGATGCCCTCGGCGGCGGCACCGACCAATCTCTCCAGCATGGCCTTGTAGGACGCGTCGGTGGCGGCCTTGTCCGCATAAGTGGGCGCCGGCCAGTCGTGCAGCTCGGCGTCGACTCTCTCCATGGCCAGGTTGGCTCCCTTGACCAGCCGGATGCGCACTGGGGCGCCGCCGGCTCTGCGGCGCTCGACGGCCCAGGCCAGAATGCGCTCCAGCGCTCCGTGGCTGTCCGGGAGGTAGGCCTGCAGGGCGATGCCCGCCGTCAGCTCCTGGAACCGGGCCTCTCCCAGCACCCGGATGAAGACCTCGACGGTCAGGTCGAGATCACGATGCTCCTCCATGTCCAGGTTCACCAGTTTGGGAGGGCTGGACCGGAGGGCGCTTTGGTACAGCCGGCGCATGGGCTCCGCCGCCCTCTCCACCGATCCGTCGAAATCGACCAGAGAGATACCCGCGGCCACCGAGGACACCTTGACCGACACACAGTCGATGTCGGCCCGGGCCAGTAGAGCCTCCACCGCCGTCACCCTCCGGGTGGCCTCCTCGTGACCGAGGATCGCTTCGCCCAGGAGGTTGACATTGGGTCGTCTCCCGGAGGCGGCCAGCCGGGCCAGGCGCCGGCCCAGGGCGCCGGGCTCGGACGGATAGACCAGGCCGGCCGTTTCCCTTCGCAGCCGCGCCGACACCAAGGCGTCCACCGGGCGGGGGGCGATCCGGGCGGACATCCCGGACAGACGGAGGAGAGCCCGGTCGGGCCCGGACACCCCCGGCAGGTCGGAGGCAGCCAGATCGGCCAGGGCCCGGGCGGCCACTTGGGCCGAGACGGGCCGCAGAACCCGATCGGCCAGGGAGAAGACGAGTCGGGTACCGCCTTCGCTGGCGAGGAGACGCTGCAACCGGGCCAGACGTCGGTGCTGGCGGGCGCTGGTCATGGACCGGGCCCGCTCGGTCAGGTCGGCGGCCAGATCCAAGGAGCGGTCGATGAGCTCTTGGTCGGAGAGACTCCCGGTGGACGGCACCGGTCCCATTACAGCGCCGGCAGGCGGCCGGAATGAGGACAGGCCGCCAGCCGGGCCGGTCGCTGGGAGTCGGCCGGGCCGGTCGCTGGGAGTCGGCCGGCCCGGCCCTTAGCGGCGGGGAGTGAGGAGGAAGAGAGGTGGGTCGGCCCGGCGGACCTGGCAGCGCCAGACCTCGCCCCCCAGGCGGATGTCGTAGTCCCGACCCGGCAGCCGCACCGTCACCACCTCGGGGACGATGGGCGTCTCGGGGGTGACGCTTGGGTGGGTGGCGGCCATGGAGCCAGTGTGCAGCAGGGCTGTGACGGTGGGGTGGATGCCGGCTCCGGCGTGGTAATGCCATTGCATTACTGTCCTGCCTGATGTCATCCGGAAGGGCCGGGGCTGACCGGCCGCTGCCGAGTGACGATCGGCCGTACCTCGCCGGACTCGACGTCGAAGATGAGGCCGGCCACCGTGGTCATTAGCGACAGGTAGGGCTGGGCCAGTAGCTGCTCGACGTCCTCCCGGAGGGCGGCCTCATGGTCATCGATCGGCAGGAAGCCCAGGTCGGCGCCGGTGCGGTCCCGGAGCTCCTGGTCGGTGACCCCAGTGAGCCCGCATTTGGTGTGCTGCATCACCACGACCGTGCGCACGCCAAGGACATGGGTGGACAAGGCCAGGCTGCGCAGGACGTCCTCGGTCACCCGACCGCCGGCATTGCGCAGCACATGGGCCTCGCCCAGGTGCAACCCCAACACGGCGAAGACATCGATCCGAGCGTCCATGCACGTGACCACGGCCAGCCGGCGTCGGGGACGAGCGCTGGCGGTGGCCCCGTCATCGGTCCGGGCGGCGGCGTAGGCGGAGTTGGCCTCCAACAGGCGGTCGAGCTCGGTGGCCTCCTCGGGGGGGAGTGACATTCACGAAACCTATAGGTGGGACGGCCGTGCCCCTACCGGGCCGGCGATCGGCGCCGAGTGGGCATTCCCCGCTGGCGGTGGGCCGGGTGGCTAGGAGGCGGGCTTGGCCGCCCGGCGCTGAGGGCGCCGGCGCTTGCTCTTGGGCTGCATGGCGGCCATGAGCAGACCGCCCAGGATGGCGGCGTTCTTGAAGAAATGCGTCCGCTGCTGCCTGGCCTTCTGGGGCTCCTCCTCATCCCAGAACCGGTGCCCACCGATGGTCGTGGGCACGACCGACCCGGCCAGGACCAGGGCCGACAGACGGGGAAGGCGTCCCAGAGCCATCATCGACCCCGCTGCCAGCTGGACCCCGGCATTGAGTTGGACCATCTGGACCCTCTCCAGGGGCAGGGTGTCACTCAGCTTGTCCAGCACCGGCCCGGCCGCTTTGGCTCGGGGCTCAGGGTTGCGCAGGACGTCGATGCCGCTGTAGACGAAAATTGAAGCCAGGAGCGGCCGGCTGAGGGTTCGAACCGTATTCATAATGGGGAACGTACCCCCCGCATGGCCCAGCGTAACGGGCTCTGGACAGCGAGCCACCGGCCGGGAAAGGCCCAGGCGTAGGATGGACGATCGATGACCGCCCCCCAGGTGGCCGGAGTCACAGCCCACCGGGCGCGATCCCGGGTAAGACGGCTGTCGTGAGTCTCCGACCCAGCCGAAGCCGGCGTCCCCGGCACCGCTTGGCGATGGTGGCCCTGAGCATCCAGGATCGGATAGCCGACGGCGCCCCCCTGCTCTGCGACTGCGACGAGCCCGGATGCCCCGCCTGCGATTAGGCCGGCTGCTCGGCCGCCAGTAGGCGGACCATCCTGGGCCCGAGCAGTGCGACCAGAGCTAGCTGCAAGCCCCCTGCCACGAAGAAGGGCAACCGCAGTCCGTAGCGGGAAGCCACCAGACCACCTACCAGCGCGCCCGCCGGTATCGCTCCATAAATCAGCGAACGGGTGACATTGGCCACCCGGCCCAGCATGTCTCTGGGGATGACCATCTGGCGCATGGCTTGGTTGGCGACGCTGCCGGCCGCCACTGCACTCTGCTCGATGAACAGAGCGGCTCCAGCCACGATCGCCATCGAGGTCGAGCCGGCCACCAGGTAAGCGATCGCGGCCACGGCGCCGCTGAACACCAACATCGGTCCGGTGCCCAGTCGGTCGACCGCCCGACCGGACGTCAAGGCCCCCACCACCATCCCGGCCGTCGTCGCCCCCATCAAGAGGCCAAAGCCGGAGCGCGATAGATGGAGCACGTGGAGCGACCAAAGCACCATCACTCCGACCACCAGTGACTGGCAGAAGGCCAGAATCGCAACGTACACGGAGGCGGTCCGAAGCCCGGGGTTCTTAGCGAACCACTCGAGCCCCAAGCGGATACCGGCCAGGAAGTCCTCGTTGTTCGGCCCCGACTCCAGGTCATCCCGCCTTAACGCGGTAGTGACCAACAGCACGGCCGATAAGCCGAAGGTCGCCCCGTCGAAGATGAAGGGCAGCGACAGCGCGACGGCCGCCAGGAGCCCGCCAAGGGCTTGGCCCGCGACCTGCTCGGAGCCGACCTGCAGGGCGAAGAGATAGCCATTGGCTCGGCCCAGCTGGTTGAGCTCCACTACGGCCGTGACCATCCGACCGGTAGCGGCGAAGAAGGCGCTCTCGAAGCTGCCGAGGCCCGCGGCTACAACGAAGACGGCGGCCAGCGGATGGAAGTGGGTCACCACCGCCACGCCAAGCAGTACTACCAGCACCATCCGGGCGACCTCGACCACACTCACGTAGGGGCGGAGCCGGACCCGATCGGCCACGGCTCCGGTGACGACCGAGAAGAGCCAGGGGGCTCGTTGGGCAACCATGACGAGGGCCACGATGACCGGGTTGCGGTCTAGAGATGCCGCCAACAGCGGCAGCCCAACCAGGGCGACCCCGTCACCGAGTCCAGACACGACGGTGGAGGCCGATATTCCGAGCAGATCTCGGCTCCATAGACCGTCGCCCCCCTGAATCCGACCCATATCCTCCCCGACGACGGATGGTCGCCTCCGGCCGGGCCCGGGGTGCACGTGTCTGCAAATATGTAGCAACGGCCGGGCTCCCGAGCTTGAGAAGAAATCCCTCAAGCTTCCGGAAGCGCCGGCCGAAGTTAGTTCACCATGTCAGTTCCGGGTGCTATCCGAAGGCGTTACGGGCCCAGGAGTCGCTCCGGAAGGTTTGCACACTGTTCTCAGCACCACTGTCCGCGAAGGAAACGCATCTGAAAATCACCCCCGATTCTTGAAGGTAAGCCCCGGCACTAACGGGGTCAGAATTCGGATATGGGACACTCCGCCCATTCGGCCCACCGGGCCGAATCCTTAGGACAGCCATGCCTAAAACTGGACAAGCTGACCGGATGTTGCGGACCCAATTATCCATACGGGCTTCGATACGTCAAAGGGTCCGAGGTGACATTTCAACAAATGATGACGTTTAACTACCTAGGTCTGGAAATACGGGCTATCCGTCCGTGACCCGATCGGTCCAATGAGCTCCCCTCATCACCAACCCCATGTCTCGCGAGACGTATACATCTGGGGATTCGTCGCTGTCCTGAGCGCGGCTTGCGTCCTGACCTGGCGCTCTGCCCTGCTGCTGGGGCACCACCCCCTGGGGACCGACCTCCGGATCCCCTGGTTGGCGTTCATGGCGGCATTCGTCGGCACTGACCTGGCTCGCTTCCGGGTGGAGTTGCGTGAGCAGGCCCACGGTCTGGACCTCTTTGAGCTCGCCCTGGTCCCAGCCCTGCTCTTCTGCGCCCCCACCTGGCTCCTGGTCTCCCGACTGCTGGCCAGCGCCATCTCCATCGGGTTGGTGCGACGGGCACCCCCCATCAAACTGATGTTCAATGTGGCCCAATACTGCCTCCGGGTAGGCGTGGCCGTGTTGATCGGTCATGCCGCCGGCATCGGTTCCCACTCCCCCGTCAGTGCGAGGGTCTGGCTAGCCGTTCTGGCGGCCTGCGCCGGCTCCGAGTTGGTCAGTCGTCTGGCGGTGATAACCGTCATCTGGATGGCGGCCGGGCGCCCCCAGGCATCTGAACTTCTCGAACTGGCCATAGCCGGTCCCATCCTCATGGTCACCACAACGACCCTGGGCCTGGTCTGTGCCCTCGTCTTATGGGCAAACCCTTGGGCGGTGTGGATGCTCGCCATCATCGGCGGGATCGCAGCGGCCGTCCACCACGTCCACCACAAACTCCGACAGCGCTACGCCAACCTCCGCATTCTGAGCCGTTTCACCCGCGATGTGTCCGACGCTGGGACCGGCCGGGCCGTGGTGGTCACGGTGCTTGAACAGGCCAGAGCCATCCTCAATGCCGAGTGGGCTGAACTGATGGTGAAGGATGGCGCTGGGATCTCGCGAACTCTCTTGACTCCTCTAGGAGTCAACGAGGTGAGCGAGGCCCTTGACGCCCGGTCGGCCTGGCTCCTCGGGCTCGACGTCGCCGTCCGGGTCGACGTCGGGGACAAGCCCTCGGCCATGACCCGGGCGAGCCGACGCATTCGCATTCGAAGGCAGAGTGCATCGGTGTTAACAGCCCCCCCGGCCGAGGTCCACCTGGACGACGCCCTGGTCTCGCCCCTCCGCGGCCATGAGGGCCTTCCTGACGCCGTGATCGTGGTCGGACACCGCCTCGGGGACGGCGTCCGCTTCGATGATGAAGACCTCGAGCTGGCCAGCACCCTGGCCGGCGCCGCCGGCCTGGCCCTGCGCAACGGCCGCCTGGTGGACGCCCTCCGCAGCCAGGCCGAAGCCAACGAATTCCAGGCCCGTCACGACCCTCTGACCCAGTTGGCCAACCGGTCGATGTTCCTGGCCGAGACGGAAAAGTCCCTGTCGAACCTGAGCCCCGACCACCTCCTGGCCGTCATGCTGGTGGACCTCGATAACTTCAAGGACGTCAACGACACCCTGGGCCACCACTTCGGTGACCGTCTGCTGTGCCGGGTGGCCGAGCGGCTGGTCGAAGCCGTAGGTTCCGAGGGCATCGTCTCCCGGCTGGGTGGCGATGAGTTCGCCATCATGATCCCGGCCATGCGCCACGTGGACCGGGTCGAAGCCATCCAAGCCGGCATCCACGCCTGCCTCGGCCGCCCATTCCTCCTGGAGGAGCTGTCCGTGCAGGTCCGGGCCAGCGTCGGCGTGGCCCTGGCGCCTCAACATGCGCAGGACGCTTCGGGTCTGCTCAAGAGCGCCGACGTGGCCATGTACATGGCCAAAGCGCACCGCAGCGGCACCCAGATATACGAGGCCGAGGCCGACCAGCACTCCCGCCGGCGGCTGGCCTTAGCTGTCGAGTTGTCCGACGCCTTGGCCACTGGGCAGTTCGAGCTCCACTACCAGCCCCAGGCCGACTTCCGCAGCGGGAACATCGTGGCCGTCGAGGCCCTGGTGCGCTGGAACCACCCGCGCTACGGGTTGATCTCTCCTGACGAGTTCATCGGCCTGGCTGAGCAATCCGGCGCCATAGCCGAGCTGACCCGTTGGGTCATGCGCCGGGCCCTGGCCGACATGGCCGCCTGGCGGCAGGTCGGTCACGAGATGCAAGTGTCCATCAACGTCTCCCCTCGGAACCTGCTCGACGCCCACCTCACGGACGACCTGGCCCGCCTCTACGAGGAATACGAGGTGGATCCGGTCAACGTCACCCTGGAGATAACCGAGAGCGGCGTGGTGGCCGACCCCGAGCAGGCCTCCCTCATCCTCGGCCGGCTCGCCTTAGGCGGTACCAGGATTTCCATCGATGACTTCGGGACCGGCCACTCCTCCCTTGCCCGTCTCACCCACCTCCCGGTGAGCGAGATCAAGATCGACCGCAGCTTCGTCGACCGGATGACCACCGACAGCCGGGACCGGGCCATCGTCGAGGCCACTATTCAGCTGTCCAAGACCCTCGGTCTGAGTGTGGTGGCCGAGGGAATCGAGGACCCCTTCACATGGAAGGTGCTGTCCGAACTCGGCTGCGACCTGGCCCAGGGCTATTACCTGGCCAAGCCTCTCAGGCTCCCCGACCTGATGGAGTTCCTGGCCAAGCGGGGCGAAGAAACAGCAATGGCGCGCCGGCCGGTAGCCATGCCATCGTCTGGGAGTGAGCCTGGGGGCTGAAGGGTCGAGGTTGAGGAAGGTTTGCCTGTCGGTGGCGTTCGCCTTGGGCCTGGCCGCCTTGTCCACCGGATCGGGGTTGGCTCCCCCCGGACACAGGTCGATCCGACCCTCGGATCGGGCGGCGGCCATGGGCCGACCGGCGCCCGCCGGGGTCCCTTCGCCCTCCCCGCCGACTGAATCGAAGTGGAGCGGTGGGGCCCCGGGGGAGACGGTGACTTCGCCGGTTGTAGCGCCGAGAAACCCGGCTACCGATTCCACCCAGCCCCGAACCGTCACGACGGTGCGAACCGGTCGAGCTCGATCGGTGACGCCGACCACCGCGCCGTTGGTGGTGGCCCGTTCCGAGCCGGACCGGTCGGCCCCGGCCCAGTCCGCACCCGCCGGGTCCGCGGGCGCCCTGTGGCCGGGCGACTTCCCCGATCCCTCCGTGCTCAGGGTCGGGCCCGTGTACTACGCCTATTCCACCGAGGTGGGCCTGGATGCAGTACCCACCATCCGGTCCGTGGACCTCGTCCATTGGTCCTACGTCGGGGACGCGCTGGCCACCCTGCCGGCCTGGTCCGGGGGCCAGGACGTGTGGGCGCCAAGCGTCGTGACCAGTGGGGTCGGCTACGTCATGTTCTACGCCACCCGTGACGCCCGTACGGGAGACCAGTGCATCTCCCGGGCCGTAAGTACGTCTCCCTCCGGGCCCTTTGTGGACGCTTCGGTGGACCCCTTCGTGTGCCAGTTGGACCAGGGCGGGGACATCGACCCGGATGCTTTCCTGGACGGCAATGGACAGGAGTGGCTCATCTGGAAGAGCCAGGGCACCCAAGAGGGCCAGCCCCCGCGCCTGTGGGCTCAATCAGTCACCAGCGGCTGGACCTCTCTGGCCGGGCGCCCGACGGCCATCCTCGGTCTGAGCCAGCCATGGGAAGGCTCGGTGGTGGAGGCGCCGGCCATGATCAGCCAGGGGGGCCACTACTTCCTCCTCTACTCCGGCAACAACTGGGACTCCGCCTCCTACGCCATCGGCTATGCCGTGTGCCGCTCCGTGGTCGGACCCTGCTCCAAGCCGGACGGGGCGCCGGTCCTCTCCCGTCACGGAACCGAGGCCGGGCCCGGGAGCCCTGGACTCTTCTACGACGGCGCCGGGCAACTGAAGGTCGCCTACCACGCCTGGACCACCGGACACGTGGGCTACCCCAACGGCGCCCGCAGTCTGCACATAGGCAAGGTGGAGATCACCGGTACCCGGTTGTCTATCCAGGGATAGGGACCGCGGGGCGGTCGCTCAGGACCACCGCCAGTGCCGCCAGGACTACGGCCGTGCCCAACACCTGGAGGCCGGTGACCGGCTCGTGAACCATGAGGGCGGCCGACACCATGGCCGCGATCGGCGTCACCAGATTGAACATCGACGCCACCGATAGGCGAATGTGGCGATGGGCGTAATTGACCAGGAAGTGGCCGCCACCGGGGACGGTGGCCAACAGCAGGACCAGGAGCCAGGACCGGGACGTCCCGGTGAGGCCCTGGTGCAGGCCCAGGGCCAGGGGCGTGACCGTCACCGCTGCGACCAGCTGCACCGAGGCCTGGTACTCGAGCGTGCCCAGATGGACGCGGGCCCGCTTGGAGGCGATGAAGTACCACGTCCAGGCCAGGAGGGCGCCAACGGCCAGCAGGTCCCCGGCGCCACCGTGACGGCCGTGGGCACCCGGACCGAGCACGACCAGGGCGGCCCCCCCGAAGGCACCTGCGGCCGACAGCACGACCCGCCGTCCCACTTTTTCCCCGAACGTCCTGCCCACGGTGGCCAACACCAGCAGCGGCTGCAGGGTCACGATCAGAGTGGCATCGGTGACCGAGGTGTACTTGACGGCGGAGAAGAACAGCATGGAGTTGAGGCCCAGGGCGATCCCCCCGGGTAGAGCCAGGCGCACGGCGTGGCGGTCAACCCGGCGCCCGGTCAACCGGACCAGAGCGAAGGCCATGGCCGAGCCCAGCCACAGCCGGTGGAAGGCCAAGGTGGGCCCGGTCAGGGGGATGTACTTGGCCAGGGCATTGCCGAAGCCCCACACCGTGACGGCCACGAAAACGGCCGCCATGCCGACCCGCTCTTGACGGGCCGACCCGATGCGCATCCGTCCAGACTGCCAAATCGGACCAGGCCGGCCTTCGAATTGGGTCAGACAGCCGGCGGCCGCCCACAGGGCCCCGGACCAGGGCCCGCCAGGACCACGTTCTCGACCAGCTCGTGACCAACCACTACATCACCGCCGCCACCGCCAGTGCCGCCAAAGCCCAGGTTCTGCTCTTTCGGGCCCATCCCTAGAACCTGGAGCCGCCCCTCCTACCGGACCGGCCCCGCCACCAGGGTGAGGCTGGCCGATTGACTCTGACCCGACGACGTCACCCAGCCCACCGTCACCGAGCTACCGGGGCCGTGGGTACCCATGAGGGCGGCCAGAGAGTTAGGGGAGGAGACGGAACGGCCGTCGATGGACACGATCACGTCGCCTGGGCTCAGTCCGGCTCCGGCCGCCGGGCCGCCCGGTTCGACGCCCACGACCACGGCTCCTGAGCTGACCGGGGGTGTGTAGGAGCCGAATCCTCCGGCGCCGGACTCCACCGTGGCGACAGTGGACACCTCCACGCCCATGATCCCGGGTTGGCCGATCAGCACCGTGGAGGAGGCCCGGCCGGACTCGATCTGGCGGGCGATGGCCATGGCCGTGTCGATGGGGATGGCAAAGGCGATGTTGGAGGCAGTCTGGGTGGCGCCGCCGGAGGCACCCGCGGTGTTCATGCCGATCACCTGACCGGCCGCATCGACCAGGGGGCCGCCCGAGTTACCCGGATTGATGGGGGCGTCGGTCTGGATCAGGCCGCTCAGCCGTTCCGAGCCCGAATAGGGGTCGGTGGCCGTGATGGAACGGCCCAGGGCCGACACGATTCCGTTGGTCACCGTGGGCGGGCCGGACAAGTTGAGAGCATTGCCGATGGCTACCACCTGGTCACCCACCCCCACGCCGGCCGATCGTCCGAGGGTGACGGTCTTGAGTCCCGTCGCCCCCTGCATCTGGACCAGGGCGACATCGGCGGTGGGGTCGACCCCCAACACCCTCAGCGGGTAACTGGGTCCGGTG
>DATLUK010000266.1:0-3976 GCA_035533195.1 Acidimicrobiales bacterium
GGAGGGCGGAGAGGGTGAGGATGCGGGTGTCGTGGTCGGCCAGGCCTCCCTGGTAG
The DNA here is from genome assembly GCA_035533195.1 of Acidimicrobiales bacterium. GTDB lineage: Bacteria > Actinomycetota > Acidimicrobiia > Acidimicrobiales > JAJPHE01 > DAHUYE01. The sequence continues at coordinate 57 of DATLUK010000266.1, forward strand.
GTGATCTCGACCACCGGGGGCAGCCCGCCGTGGAGGCTGGCGAAGACCCGGCCGAGCATGTCGGCCACCCCCAGATACGGCCGCACCGGCTCGGCCACCTCCCCGGCCGAGATGTTGAGGGCGAAGGGAACCAGATCGCCCGCCAGGGCCAGGAGCACCTGCTCGGCGATGGTCAGCCCCGCCTTGTCCTGGGCGTCCTGGGTACTCGCCCCCAGGTGCGGCGTCACCACCACATTGGGCAACTCGAACAGCGGCGAGGTCGTGTTGGGCTCGGAGTCGAACACGTCCAAGGCCGCCCCGCCCAGGTGCCCACTGCGCAGGGCCTCAGCCAGGGCCTCCTCATCGATGATCCCGCCCCGGGCCACGTTGACGATGCGGGCGCCGGGCTTGGCCTTAGCCAGCAGCTCCTTGCCTATGAGGCCGGTGCTGTCGGCCGTTTTGAGCAGATGGACCGTGATGAAATCGGCTTCGGCAAAGAGACTCTCGATGTCCATCAGCTCTATCCCCAACTGCCGGGCCCGCTCCGGAGCGACCCAGGGATCCCACGCCACCAGGTGCATTCCAAAGGCGTGGGCCCGCTGAGCCACCAGCGTCCCGATGCGCCCCAAGCCGAGGACGCCGAGGGTCTTACCGTGCAGCTCCACCCCGCCCCACTTCGACTTCTCCCATCGGCCCGCCACCAGGGCGGAATGCGCCTGGGGGATGTTCCGGGCCAGAGACAGCAACATGGCCATGGTGTGCTCGGCCGTCGACAGGGTGATCGACATGGGGGCGTTGACCACCATGACCCCCTGCCGGGTGGCGGCCGGGACGTCGACGTTGTCGACCCCGATGCCGGCCCGGCCCACCACCACCAGGTCCGCTCCTGCCGCCAGGACCTCGGCGGTGACCTTGGTGGCCGAGCGGATGATGAGGGCGTGGGCGCCGGCCACGGCCGCCAGCAGCTCTTCGGGGCTCAACCCGATGGCCACGTCGACGTGGTGGCCGGCTTGGCGCAGCATGTCCAGGCCGGTGTCGGCCAGCTCCTCGGTGACCAGAACCCGGGCCACGCTCAGGAGGCCTCGGCCAGGAGCTTGCCGATCCGCTCCACGCCTTCCTCGAGGTCGGCGTCGCCCAGGGCGTAGGCCATCCGGGCATAGCCGGGGGCCCCGAAGGCCTCCCCCGGGACGATGGCCACCTTGGCCTCGTCCAGGATCAGCTCGGCCAGCTCCAGGGTGTTCTTGGGGGTCCGGCCCCGGATCTCCCGGCCCAGAACGCCCTTGAAGGACGGGAAGGCGTAGAAGGCCCCCTCCGGCTCCATGCAGGTCACGCCGGGGATGGCCGAGAGCATCTCGTGGATGCGCCGGCGCCGACGGTCGAACGCCTCTCGCATCATGGCCGCGGCCGACAGGTCGCCCGAGACGGCGGCCAGGGCGGCCCGTTGGGCCACGTTGTTGACGTTGGAGGTGGCGTGGGACTGCAGGTTGGTGGCCGCCTTGATGACATCGACCGGGCCAATCATCCAGCCCACCCGCCAGCCGGTCATGGCGTAGGTCTTGGCCACCCCGTTGACCACCACGCAACGCTCACCCAGCTCGGGCACCACCACCGGCATCGAGTGCTGGGTGTGGGTGCCGTAGACCAGGTGCTCGTAGATCTCGTCGGTGACCACCCACAGGCCGTGCTCGGCAGCCCAACGGCCGATGGCCTCGATCTGGTCCCGGGAGTAGACCGCCCCGGTCGGGTTGGAGGGGGAGACGAAGAGGAGGATCTTGGTCTTCGGGGTGCGGGCGGCCTCCAGGGCCTCCACCGGAGCCTTGAATCCGGTGCTCTCGTCCGTCTCCACATAGACCGGCACGCCCCCGGCCAGGGCGATGGCCTCGGGGTAGGTGACCCAGTAGGGGGCGATGACGATGACCTCGTCACCCGGGTCGAGCAGGGTGGCGAAGGTGTTGTAGATGGCTTGTTTGCCCCCGTTGGTCACCAGGACCTGGGCGGCCTCCACAGCCAGGCCGGAGTCCCGGGCCGTCTTGGCGGCTATGGCCGAGCGCAGCTCGGGCAGGCCGGGGGTGGGGGTGTAGACGTGGTTGGCCGGGTTGCGGCAGGCCTCCACGGCCGCCTCCACGATGGCCTCGGGGGTGGGGAAATCGGGCTCCCCGGCCCCGAATCCGACGACCGATTCACCAGCCGCCTTGAGGGCTTTGAAGCGGGCGTCGATGGCGAGCGTGGCCGACTCGGCCACCGCGGCAATGCGTCGGGAGATGCGTTCCATTGCTGTCATGCTTGCACAGTGACTCCCCCCGTCAGCCCCGATATCCGCCTGCCCGCCGATCTCCTGCCTGCCGACGGCCGCTTCGGCTCCGGGCCCTCCAAGGTGCGCCCGGCCCAGATAGCCGCCGTGCTCGACCACGCCCGGGATTACATGGGCACCTCCCACCGCCAGGCGCCGGTACGGAAGGTGGTCGGCCGCCTTCGGGCCGGCCTGCGGGACCTGTTCTCCCTCCCCGACGGCTACGAGGTCGTCCTGGGCAACGGCGGGACCACCGCCTTCTGGGATGCGGCCACCTTCTGCCTCATCCAGGAGCACAGCCAACACCTGAGCTTCGGGGAGTTCTCCTCCAAGTTTGCCGCCGCCGCGGCAGCCGCCCCCCACCTCAAGGACCCCGAGATCATCGAGTCCGCCCCCGGCACCCATCCCGAGGCCGTCGCCCGGGAGGAGGTCGACCTCTACGCCCTGACCCACAACGAGACCTCCACCGGGGTGATGATGCCGCTGCGCCGGCCGGCCGGCTCCACCGGTCTGGTGGCGGTGGATGCCACCAGCGGGGCGGGGGGCCTGCGCTTCGACCCGGCCGAGGTGGACGCCTACTACTTCGCCCCCCAGAAGTGCTTCGCCTCCGATGGGGGGCTGTGGGTGGCGCTGTGCAGCCCGGCGGCAGTGGAGCGCATCGGGAGCATCACTTCCAGCGGGCGCTGGGTGCCGGCCTTCCTCGACCTGTCCATCGCCCTGGACAACTCCACCAAGGACCAGACCTACAACACGCCCGCTCTGGCCACCATCCTCATGCTGGTCGACCAGGTCGAGTGGATGCTGGAGGGGGGCGGCCTGGAGTTTTCCGCCTCCCGCTCCGATGCCTCGGCCGACATCCTCTACGGCTGGGCCGAGACCTCTTCCTATGCCACGCCCTTCGTGACCGACCCGGCCGCCCGCAGCCGGGTGGTCGGCACCATCGACCTGGACGAGCGGGTCGACGCCACCGTCATCTCGGCGGTACTCCGCCAGAACGGGATCGTGGACACCGATTCCTACCGCAAGCTGGGCCGCAACCAGCTCCGCATCGCCATGTTCCCCGCCGTGGACTCCGAGGACGTCGCCATCCTCACCCGCGCCATCGACTACGTGGCCGAGCGGTTGTAAGGGAACGGGAGACTCCGGCGGTAGCGCCGCCCGGGGTTGGGCCCCCGGGCCCAGCGGCGGGCGTGGTCCGCAGGACCCGGGTGCCCGCAGCTAGGTGAGTTGCGCGCCGCCGGAGGCGTCCTGGGGCCGGGTCTTGCCCGCCGAGATCCACGGCATCATGGCCCGCAGCTCGGCGCCGACCTTTTCGATCTGGTGCTCCTGGCCGGCCTGGCGCAGGGAGTTGAAGCGGGACCGGCCTGCCCGATGCTCGGCCACCCACTCCTCAGCGAACTGGCCCGACTGGATCTCGCCCAGGATCTTCTCCATCTCGGCCCGCACGGCGGAGTTGATGACCCGGGGACCCCGGGTCACATCCCCGTACTCGGCGGTGTCGGAGATGGAAAAGCGCATGCCGGCTATGCCCCCCTCGTACATGAGATCGACGATGAGCTTGAGCTCGTGGAGGCACTCGAAGTAGGCCGATTCGGGCTGGTAGCCGGCGGCCACCAGCGTCTCGAAGCCGTTGATGACCAAGGCGGTGAGC
>DATLUK010000267.1:0-5221 GCA_035533195.1 Acidimicrobiales bacterium
CCAGTCCGTCGGCGAGCTGGCCGGCGGCCACCGCTCTGGCCGATTCGGCCAGCTTGGCCAGGGGGCGGGTGATCGAGCGGGCCAGAGCCCAGCCCACGACTGCCATGAGCAGTCCGATCAGGGCGCTGCCGGTGAGCCATCCGAGATACGTCTCTCGTGCCGAGGACTGCAAGGATCCCGCCGCCTCCTTGACCCGCTCGGTGGCCGCGGTGACTATTCCGAAGAGCCGGGTGGAACGGGTCACGGCACCCTTGAAGGCCGTCACGAGCGAGATGGTGTCGACCGGAACTGCTCGGCCCTGTTCGATCGTGGTGACCGTCTGGTTGTAGACACCGACGTCTTGGCTGGACATCAACTCCTTCCAGGTACCCGAGATGGCGGCATCGGGCGCGGCGGCGAGGGATGCGGCGGCCGCGGCGTAACGGGTGCTGTCGCTGCCAAGGCGGACCAGTATCGGGGCCGCCTGACCGGCAGTGCTGATGGCGACTTCGGCGAGGTCGGTGGCCTCGGCGGCGCCATATTGCAACCCGTCGGTGGCGGCCCGCAGCGTCCCCAACGTGGCCGCCAGCCGGTTGCCACCATCGACCTGCTCAGCCGCTAGGCCGAGATCGGACAGCCGAGGCCCGAGTACCGCGGCGAGCTGGGCGTCGAAGCCGGCATAGGTCTGCAGGGCGGCGGTGAGGCCAATGGCGCCGGCGCCAACTTGAGCCCGCACGGTCTTGACGGCTCCCGCAGCCACTGGCGAGGAGGCGCCCAGGGCGGCCAGAGCGGCATCAGTGGCCGGTCCAGCCACCGCGGTGGTCGTCTCGGGGCCGTAGCCCAGAAGCTTGGAGATCACGTCGGGGGCCACATGGAAGCGCGAGCTCCAACCCGAGGTACTGACCGCGACCTCCTCGTTGGTCAGTGCCAGGCGAAGCCGAACCAGCGCGTCAATCGTCGGCACCTGGCCTCCGATGCGAGCTGCGGCGGTTGCGCTGGCACGGTACCGGGCCGTGTCATGGGCGGCCAACAGTCCCATGACCACCACCGGGAGCATGACCAAGGCCAACAGCCGAGGCGTGATCCCGGATCGGCGCCTACGAAATTCGCGCCCCGCTGAGCCGGTAACCGAGGCCATGGCTTACTGTCGGCTGTCTAGCGGCGGAACTTCAGGAAAATATTCCTTATTTCCCCCGATTTCCGACAATTCCACCTCGCAAGTGCCACCCCCCAGAACTCCTAGCTCGGCTCCGGGAGCGCAGCGGCCGGGGCCGGCGGCTGCCACGGCGGGCCAGCGACGGGGTCTCTACGAGGAAGGGGTGCAGCAATTAGCCACGAGGGTCGTCACCGAAGTTCCCGCCGCAACCGCCTCGTCGTCTAGCCGAGCGATCAGGCCCTCGGGTAGCCGGAATGACGTGGGCCTGGCCCCGAGGGTGGTGCGAAAGGCCTCGTAGCTCATCAGGGCGACGTGACATTTCGCGACACGCGACTGCGGTCAAAGCCGACATACGTCTGCATCCTCTCACCGAAACCCGCCCTGGAAATCAGGTCGACGACGCTCCCTGACCTGCGGAGGGTAGGCGAAGGGCGAATCCGGCATTGCGGGCTTTGCAGGCCAATATCTGCGCTCATGCCGGTGCCGCGTTTTCCGCAGGTCACGGGCCTGCGGACACCGCTGACCCGGCCGTTCCTGGGCCGGCGTGACACAAACGTGACACGCGAGATTGGGCCCCGCGGCACGGATGGCGAGGGCAAGAGTCCTGACGGGGCGCGGATCGGCGGGAGCCTCGGAGCCCGGTCCGCCACTCTCCGTAGCGATCCACGCGGCCACGGCCGAGCCGTACCTGGTTCTCGGCTTGCAGATCGCCAACATCCTCGGATGCTCGAGGGCGCCGGGTGCGGGCAGGCGCTCGATTCTTCAACGCCTCCGGCGCCGGCCGCCCGAGAGGACCTGATCTGCTTGCGCCTGTTCATGAGGTCAGCTTTGACGTTCGGCCATTGCCTGGGACGGCGGCCACGGGATGGGACCGGTGCCAACCACGGATGGCCCGACCTCGGCCGGCGAACCGTCTGAGAGCTCGGTCTGCTCACCACCTACGGCATCGCCACGGGGGACATCGGGTCCTGGTGGGGTGCCCTACAACCCCACCATCTATCTGGGGCCGCCACCCACTACCGGCCGGGGTGGCCCGATCTGGTGAACTATGTCAAGGCTTCTCCCGGGGTTGGGTGAGAGCGGCACGTACACCCAGTCCGCGGTACTCAGACCGGAAGCTGGGGTCTCGCCCAATATCCCGTGGCGTCGGACCCCCGCAGCTCCAGTACGCCGGGGTGGCGACACTGGCAAGAACCGCCAGACTCCAGTCATGCTGACAGCGTTCGGGATCGCCTCCTTGGTATTCATGATGCTCATGTACGCCCTCGAACAGAGGGGCCCGGGGTTCACCTTGGGCTTCGTCGCCGGTTGCGCCCTCGCCAGCAGCTACGGGTTCCTCTCTGGCGCCTGGCCCTTTGGAGCGGTGGAGGCGGTCTGGTCGGCGGTCGCCCTCAACCGATACCGGAGCAGACGCTCCGGGGCCAACTCCGGGCCGGGAACCCGCCCATAACAACCGTCACCATGAGACCTCTCCGGGTAGCCGACATCGTTATTTCAGATATCAGGAGCAACGCCGTGAGCGCCCCGACCAGCGTCCCACCACAACGTGACCAAATGCCGAGGCTCGGCGGGCAGGACGCGGGCGATCTCGGCGTCTCGCTCCGGGCCCACGCAAAGCCGTCGGCGGGCCAGGGCGACCCGGTTGGCGGCGTCGTCCGCCCAAGCCAGCGGACGGCTGAAGCGCTCGAGCTGGACCTGCAGGCCGAGCGCCCTCAGGACCGCGACCAGGTCGTCGGCCCCCGGAGCCTCGGGACGGTCGATGCCGTGGATGGCGCGCCAGGCGGCGTTGAGGTTCGAGAGCGGGTGGGCCTCGGTCATCTCTACGACCACCCGCCGGCGGGCGTGGCGGCCCAGCTCGGACAAGAACCCGACGATGTCGGACACGTTGTAGACCACGTGGTGGCAGACAACCACGTCTGCCTGGGCCACACTTTGGGCGACATCGGGCCAACGACCTGCCACCACGGAGTGGGGCACCGGCAGCTTCGAGGCGAGCTCGGAGAACATATCCAGCATGTCGGGGCTCTCGTCCACAGCAGTGATGTGGGTGGCAAGCGTTGCCAAGGGCAGACTGGCTGCACCAGCCCCGGCTGCTACGTCGAGAACGGTCCCTGATGGGCTTAGAGCCTCCCGGGCCCGCTGCCGGGATGGCGTGTCATGAGCCTCGGCCAGGGCCCTTCGGGCGGCGTGGGCGAATGGTTCCGGCGGGAATCCCCACGGCGGCGCCGGCGCGCCGGCCAGGATCTCGTCCGGTATCGCCCAGGCGGCCAAAGCGTCCGCCCAGCGCTGACCGGCCTCCTCGGGTTCCACGAGAGACGTTCTACTCCGTCGGGCGGGCCGAGGCAGCACTCTGCGCGGGTCGCCGAAGGCTGGGTACCTTCCCTGTCGAAGCCCGCCCCCTGCCATTCGCCCGTTCGATCCGGCACCAGTGAAGTGAAACCCCCGAATGCCGGTTATGCGGGCTGTGGACAACCCGGTGCCGACCATTGTGGTTGGGGCTCACGGGGCGGCGTTCCGGCCAAGGCGGGGGCTGGGCTGCGTCGCCACCTCCTCGGCATCGATCCGGTGGCCGCTCCGGTCGTGGAGCGCATCTTCGCCGAGTCTTGAAGGGCCGAGGCCCCCTCCAGATTGCTGAGCGCCTGACCCGAGACGGGATCCCCTCCCCCGGCGCCCATGATCCGGCCCGGAACCGTCACCGGCTCCATAGCGGCGGCGCCTGGTCCAAGTGCGCCGTTCGGGCCATCCTCAAGAACCCCCGCTACACCGGCCGCCAGGGCTGGAACCGCCAGTGCCGGGACGAGGTCCTCATCGACCTGGACGACGTGGCTCTGGGGCATGAAACTCGCATGCGCTGGAATGATGAGGGCGCCTGGATCTGGTCCGACCAGCTGTGCTCATGAGCCCCTCGTCTCCCCCGAGCAGTTCGTGGCCGTCCAGGAGATGCTGTCCCGCTCCGCCCATCTGCGCACCGAGCCGAAGCGACGGACGACCGCCCGGAGGTACGTCCTGAGTGGCCTGGTCACCTGCGGCCTTTGCAGCCGCCGGATGCAAGGGTCCTGGAACCACGGCGCCGCCCACTGCCGCTGCACCTACGCCAGCGAGTACGCCCGAGGCCGGGGCCTCGATCATCCCAAGGCGGTCTACCTCAAGGAGTCGGCCGTCGTCCCGGAGCTGGACCGCTGGCTGCTCAGGCTGTTCGACCCCGAGAACCTGGACCAGACCTGTGAAGCTCTTGCCGTGGCCGACCAGACCGACACCGCCCGCCTGGCCGCCGTCGAGGCCGCACGGCGTCAAATCGCCGACTGCGACTCCCGCCTGGCCAAGTATCGGGCCGCCCTGGATGCAGGCGTAGAAGCCGCCGTGGTGGGACGCTGGATCGCCGAGGTGCGGGCCGAGCGGGGCGGGCTGCTGCCGTTCTGAAAGATGATGCTCCTGCTCCAGCTCTGACCAAGGCCGAGATCAAGGCCATGGTCCTGAGCCTGTGGGACATCGCCAAGGCCCTGCGCACGGCGGCGCCGGACGACAAGGCCGAGGTCTACAAGGAACTGGGCATCCGAGTGCGCTACGAGCCGAACAGCCGGGTCATCATCGCCCAGGCCGGCGGATCCGACGCGTGCAGTACAGAGCGTGTCGGAGGGGGGAGTCAAACCATAAGCACACCAGAGATTCGGGAGCGGGTCCCCCTGCTCAGGGCGAGTGGACCAGCCGCTGAAGACTTGAGTCGGCCCGTCTGTCAATCGGCTCGACGCGGATCGCCTACGACAAGACCTCGACCTGGGGCTGAGCAGCGAGGCGACCGTCGGTAGTAACCAGGAGAGCGCCGAGGTTCACGGCCAGTTCGACGTAGAGGGCATCCGCCAGGCGGAGATTCGACCTACGGGCCCAGGCGCCGGCGAGCAAAGTCTCCAGTCCGTGACGCTCGACTGGAAGGGCGGCCAGGTCTCGCAGGGATGCTTCGACCTCGCTGGCCGTCAGCTCGTTCGCTCTATGAAGCCGACCCAGGGCTGAGAGAACCTCGGCGTCGAAGTGACCAGGCACATGGAGGTCCTCGCCATCGATCCTCTCCCCCACCACCTGGCCCAGTTC
>DATLUK010000268.1:0-3656 GCA_035533195.1 Acidimicrobiales bacterium
GCCCATGCTCACGGGAGCCATCACCTCGAGGACCCGACCGGGCCTTGCCACCGCCCCGGCCAGGGTCACGAGGGTCGACCCCGGCCGCTCGGCGGTCCCCGCTCGGCGGAACCACTGCGCTCCGAAGCGGGCCAGCAGGCCAGCGTGGGCGGTGGTCTCGGCGTTGTAGATGAGGGTCGGGCGACCGTGCACGCCGTGGAGGGCGGCGGGACGCCGGCGGGTGAAGCGGGGCTTGGCCTCGCCTCCTTCCAGGAGGGAGACCACGGCGCTGGCCTCCCCGGCCACATAGCGGTCCGGCCCCAGGGTCACGGTCATCTCCGGATCGTCCAGGTCGGCACGAGCCCGCTCGGACAGCGCTGCGCCCAGCGCTCGCTGACCGAGATGGTTGCCCCGGTGCAGGACCAGGCTGACCTCATCGGCACCGGCCGCCCGAGCCAGTATCCGGGCACCGTCGAGGACCAGATGGGGCCGGAGGCCGACCAGAGTTGCATCCTTGGCGCTGGCCGGCTCGCTCTCGGACGCATTGACCACCAGCAGCGGCCGGCCCCCGCCGCCGCCGGCCGCGGCCGCCATCTTGGCCGCGGCCGGAAAGCTCCCTCCTCCCCGCCCCCGCAGCCCACTGATCTCGAGAATGCCCAGGAGGGCCTTCCGGTCCACCTCAACATCTGGCCAGGCGCCCAGCCTGACCTGGTGAGCCATCAGTGATTCGGCTCCGCTTCCGGGCTGCGGACCGGCCAGCAGCCGGGTCCCCGGCGCCCCCACGCCGCCGAAGGCGGTGCCGAGGTCGCCCTGGTCTTCGGCTGCCTCAGTGCTCGGAGCCAGGGTCATGACGGCACGGGCTGAGGGAGCAGGTGGCGACTGAGACCGAGGAGCAGGATCAGTCCGCCGGTGAGGATGTACATCCAGCGCAGGGCGGGGGTGTCGGTGCCCGCCAGTACGGCGTGGAACCAGATGAGTCCGACGGTTATCGCGGCCAAGCGGTGGATGGGGAGCCAGATCCTCCGGGCCACCCCACCGGCCAGGGCGGCGCTGAGCCCGGCTACCAGGCCGGCGTAGAGACCCAGAGTGCCCGCTGCCACCGGCCAGGGTCGGTAGCCGGCCCGGCCGGGCAAGATGGCCCCCAGTACTCCCAGCCGGGCGTAGTGGTCCATGACCAGGGCGCCCACGTGTCCCACCACCAAGACCAGGGCGGCCAGGGCCAGGGCGGCATGCAGACGCAAGACGCTGGCCGGATGTATCCGACTGCGCCCCGACCGACGGGCCGGGTGCCCGAACCACAGGCCCAGGCCGACCAGGGCCACCAGGCAGAGGTAGGCGGCTATGCCCAGCGACCGGCCCAGGATCCACGGCAGCATCCGGTTGTGTGGGCCCGCCTCCGACCAGCGGGTCAGCCCGTAGCCCATCCCCACCGAGGCGACGGCCACCGCCGCCGGCCAGCCCAGCCCAGTGGGCGCCGAATCACGGGTGGCAATCACCTCGGCCCCCATGCCAGGTATCTGGCCAGCGCCGGGCTGGTGCCGATGGCGCCGCTCGCCTCCACCCACAGCGCGGCCAGTGCCTTTCGCTGGGCCAACGCGGCTATCTGGCGACGCCCCGCCAAGAACAGCACCTTGCTCCAGACCTCGGCCTCGGCGGGATCGGGACCGACGACGGTGACCGACGCCAGGTGGGCGCCCCCCGGTCGACCGCTTCGGGGATCAACCAGATGATGGACCTCCTCCTGGCCGGCCCGCCACCGTCGCAGCCGGATGGATGAGGTGGCACAGGCCCGGTCCCGCACGCCCAGCACGGCCAGCGGATCGGCCCCACCCGCCGGATCCTCCACCGCCACCTGCCAGGGCCCTCCCCCCGGAGCGGACCCTGCGCAATAGCAGTCCCCCCCGGCTTCGATGAGATGGTCGGCCGTGGCCCGCCTCAGGGCCTGGCTGGCCCAGCGCACGGCCAGGCCCTTGCCTATGCCGCCCAGGTCCACGGGATGTGGACCTATCCGGACGGCGAAGGAGGAGCCACGAAAGCCCGGCCGCCAGGGTGGGAGCGGCGCTCGGCGGGATGGGGCCGGCGGGGTGGTGAGCCCACCGCCGGAGAAGGGAAGCGAGCGGTCATAGCCCATGGCGACCAGGTCGGCCAGCACCCGAGGGTCGAAGCGACCCCGGGTGCGGCTATAGGCGCGATGCGCCTCCACTACCGCCTCGAAGCAGGTGGGACCCACCGGACAGAAACGATCGGCACCATGGTTGGCCCGCATCAGGGGGCTGGCCGGGTCGAAGCGGGTGCAGGCCGACTCGACGGCGGCAAAGACATCCAGGGCCCCTCGGACCGCGGCTCCCAGGTCGTCGGCCCCCGGGGCGGCCACCGCCCTCACCATCACGTCGCTGGCCATGGCCCGCCTCCGCCCGATCGTCTCGTCGGCCGTGGCTTCCAGGACCGGCCGGGAAAGGCCGACCTCAGGGGGCACCCGATGCTCCGGTGGTGGCGTGGCTGGCCGGCGGGGCGCTGAAGCTCTGGGCGGGCGATAGAGAGGGCAAAGGCGGCAGCGAGACCGACTCGGTGGCCCCGGACGGGCGGGGAAGGGCAGCTATCTGGGCTTCCGATGCCGACAGGGCGCCACTGAGCGCCCGCAGAGCATCCGCCTGGCTGGCCAGGCCGCTCACCGGGGCTAGGACCCGGGGGGCGAGCGGGTGGCGCGAGACCACCGGGGTCGTGGCCCGAGGCCAGACCCATGCGATGGAGCTGAGCGCAGCGAGGGGCACCGCCGTGGTGACGATGGCGCTCGGCAACCACCGGCGCAGCCACCGCCGCCGGGCCAGCTGGCGCCGAGCCCGGGCCACCGCATCAGCCATCCCCGCCGCCCCCATCGTCGGAGGAACGGGCCGAGCTGGCCCCGGTGGTGGCGTGCGCCGGCGGGGCGGTGCTCTGGCGGGCCGACAGCTGAGCCGCTTCTTGCGCGAGGGCCGATCGCTCGGAGTCGAGCTGGCTGGCCTCCTGGGCCAGCTGGGCCTGCCGGGAGGCCAGCCCCTCGGCCTCCTGGGTCAGGGATGATTGATCCTGGGTTCCCTGGGCCACCAGGCCGGCCAGCTTCTGGCGAGCAGCCAGGATGGCGGCCTGAAGCTGCGCCTCCTCGCTCCGCAGGCTGGCCAGCTCGCTGCCCACTCCCGAGGAGCCGGCCGCTGGGAGAGTGGCCGCCACCGGCACCGCCACCGCCGGCGGCCCGGGGGCGTCGATCAGAGCCACGGTGCCCCCGACGATGGTTCCGACGGCCAGAGCTCCGATCATCAACTGTCGCTTCGGTGTCATGTTCTACGACCTCCCATAGTTGTCTTCGGTCGAAACCGACTCTGTCCGTAGCTAATGAGGCCAGCATTAGGCGTGGATGAGAGTCCTCTCATGTCCGGCCCGGAGCCGGTCGGCATCAGACCGGTCAGTCCCCTTCGAACCCGGGGGGCAATAGGCGGTAGCCGGCGCCCCGCACGGTTTGAAGCAGCGTGCGCAGGCCGGCGCGGTTGAGCTTGCGACGGAGATAGCTGACATAAACGTCGACGACATTGCTGCCCGGCTCGAAGCTGTAGTCCCAGACGTGATTGAGGATCTGGGTCCGGGACAGAACCTGGGTTGGGCTGCGCATGAAGAGCTCCAACAGGGCCCATTCACGAGGGGCC
>DATLUK010000269.1:0-5680 GCA_035533195.1 Acidimicrobiales bacterium
CTTCCTGCGGGACCGCATGTTCGTCAACGCCACCGAGGAGGAGTGGGACGCGGTGGTGAGGGTGCATATGAAGGGTCACTTCGCCGTGGCGCGCTGGGCGGCAGCCGCCTGGCGCGACCAGGCCAAGGCCGGTGAGCGCCCCGACGCCCGCATCATCAACACCACGTCCGGGGCCGGTCTCATGGGCTCGGTGGGTCAGGCCGTCTACTCGGCGGCCAAGGCCGGGATCCTCGGTCTTACTCTCGTCCAGGCGGCGGAGCTGGCCCGCTACGGCGTGACCGCCAACGCCATCTGCCCGGCCGCCCGCACCCGCATGACCGAGGCGGTCTTTGCTGCCACCATGGCCCGACCCGATGACCCGGGCGCCTTCGACCCGATGGCCCCGGACAACGTTTCTCCCATGGTGGCCTGGTTGGCGTCGGCCGAGTCCGCCGGGGTGACCGGCCGGGTTTTTGAGGTCGAAGGAGGAATGGTGTCGGTGGCGGACGGCTGGCAGCACGGCCCGTCCGAGGCGCGTCCCGACCGATGGGATGCGGCCGAGCTCGGGCCGGTGGTGCGCTCGCTGTTGACGGCGGCGCCGGCGCCGGCGCCCGTCTACGGCGCCGAGGGCAGCTCTTGAGCGCCGGCCCGCCCCTGGCCTGGGCCAGCATCCCGGCCATGGCCCGTTGGGCGTTTGCCCACCACGGCTCCGGTGAGGCGGTGGTCGAGCCGGCCGACGCCGGCGCCGGGCGGCCCCGGAAGGCCGTCAGTTGGGCCGAGCTGGGGGAGCTGAGCGAACAGGCGGCCCGGGCCTTCCTGGCCGCTGGACTGGCGCCGGGGGACCGGGTCGGGCTCTGGGCCCCCAACGGACTCGACTGGATTGTGGCCATGCTGGGGGTCCAGGCCGCCGGGGGTGTCCTCGTCCCCCTCTCGACCCGGTACAAGGGCCGGGAGGCCGCCTACATCCTGGGCCGCAGTCGAGCTTCGCTCCTGGTGGCGGCGGGCAGCTTCCTGGGCACGGATTACCCCGCCCTGCTCGAGGGCCAGGATCTGCCCGCCCTCCGCCGCCGGGTCGGCTTCGGTACCGGTGACGCGCTACCGGCCGAGTGGACCGCTTGGGATGACTTCCTGGCCGAGGGCAAGGACGTCCACGCCTCGGCCGTGGTCGCCCGCACCGGCGCGGTGGGTGCCACCGACATGTCCGATCTGATGTTCACCTCGGGTACCACGGGCAACCCCAAAGGCGTGATCGCCCTTCATGGCCAGAGCCTGAGGGTGTTCCGGGAATGGGCCGACATCGTGGGCCTGCGCGCCGAGGACCGGTATCTGATCGTCAACCCCATGTCCCACACCTTCGGCTACAAGGCCGGGATCCTCGCCTGCCTGATGACCGGGGCGACCATGCTGCCGTTGGCGTCGTTTGACGTGGATGCGGTGCTGGTCGGCGTGGCCGCCGAGCGGGTCACGGTCATCCCCGGCCCACCGACCCTGTACCAGTCCCTCCTCGATCATCCCCGCCGTCCGGCCGCCGATCTCACCAGCCTCCGGCTGGCCGTCACCGGTGCGGCAGTCATTCCCACCGAACTGGTGAGGCGGATACTGGGTGATCTCGGCTTCGAGGCCGTGCTCACCGCTTACGGGCTGACCGAGTCCTGCGGCTGCATCAGCGCCTGCCGGCGCAGCGACCCGGTCGAGACCATCGCCCTCACCTCCGGACGGGCCTTCACCGGGGTAGAGGTCAAGATCGTGGACGACTCGGGTCGTCCGCTGGACCCAGGGGAGCCGGGGGAGATCCTCTGTCGGGGCTACAACGTGATGCCCGGCTACTTCGAGGACGCCCAGGCAACGTCGGAGGCCATCGACCCCGACGGTTGGCTGCACACCGGTGACATCGGGACCATGGACGGGGCCGGCAACATCCGCATCACCGACCGCAAGAAGGACATGTTCATAGTCGGCGGGTTCAACGTCTATCCGGCCGAGGTGGAGAACCTGCTGCTGCATCACCCCGGCATCGCCCAGGTGGCCGTGGTCGGGGTGCCCGATGATCGCATGGGCGAGGTGGGGGTGGCCTACGTGGTGGCGGCACGCGACGCCAGACTGGAATCCGATGACGTCCGGGAATGGGCCCGTCGGGAGATGGCCAACTACAAAGTGCCCCGCCGGGTGGTCCTGGTCGACTCCCTGCCGCTCAACGCCAGCGGAAAGGTCCTCAAATATGAGCTGCGCCAGAAGGCCGGACAGCTCTGAGCCGATCACAGTTCGAAGCGTTCACAGCTTGCATCGATGAGGAGAGACGATGATCCGAGTGGTTGACAGATTCACTGATAAGAGCTGCCTGGTGACCGGGGCGGGCTCGGGCATGGGCCGAGCCATCGCCCTGCGCCTGGCGGCCGAGGGCGGACGGGTAACGGCGTCGGATGTATCCAGCGCCGGCCTGGAGGAGGTGGCCGCCCGGGCCAGGGAGGAGGGTTGGGCCGACCGGCTCCACACCACCGTGCTGGATGTCTCGGATGAGGCGGCGGTGGACTCGGTGGTGGGGGAGGTGATCGCCCGCCAGGGAGGGCTGGACGCCCTGGTGAACGCGGCCGGGATCCTCCGCGCCGTTCACACCGAGGAATGCAGCACCGAGCTCTGGGACCGGGTGCTGCGGGTGAACCTCACCGGGACCTTCCTGGTCATCCGGGCCGCCCTGCCTGCCCTCCTGGCCGCCAAGGGCGCCATCCTCAACTTCAGCTCCACGGCGGCGTCTTTCGGGCATCCCTACATGGCCGCCTACGCCGCCAGCAAGGGGGGTGTGTCGGCGCTGACACAGACCCTGGCGGCCGAGTACGCCAAGGCCGGCCTGAGGGTGGTGGCCGTCGCTCCAGGGGGGATCTCGACCCCGATGGTCGACGCTCTGGAGCTGCCTCCCGACGCGGACATGAAGAACATCATGCGGTTGATGCCTCTGAACGGGCACTTCGGAAGCCCGGAGGACCTGGCCGGATTGGCAGCCACCCTGCTCTCCGAGGAGGGTCGTCACGTCACCGGAATCACCGTGAGGGTGGATGCCGGGACCCACTGCTGAGGCTTCCGGTGACCGGGACATCCGAGCGGCCGGCCTACCCGGTCCGGTCAGCCAGAGGTAGCGTCCCAGCCGAGTGACCACAGCACTGCTGGACTTCGAGTCAACCAGCCGCCGGCTGGACGGCGAATATGACCTTCACTACCACGAGGCGGGTGCCGGTCCGCCCCTGGTGATGCTCCACGGCTCGGGGCCGGGCGTGAGCGGCTGGTCGAACTTCAAGGGCAACCTGCCCGTCCTGGCCGAGCGGTTCCGCACCATCGTGCCGGACATGCCCGGGTTCGGCCGATCGGGCCGGCGCCAATACGAGTTGGCCTACCCCCGGGTGGCGGCCGACTCCATTCGCTTCCTCCTCGACCGATTGGAGATCGAAAAGGCTTCCCTGCTGGGAAACTCGATGGGGGGGTATACCGCCGCCGAGTTCGCTCTCGCCCACCCCGACCGGGTGGAGCGGCTGGTGCTGATGGGCCCGGGCGGCCTGGCCGTCAGCCTTTTCAACCCGGATCCCAGCGAAGGAGCCAAACGCCTGGCCGAGTTCATGATGAATCCGACCCGGGAGGGGATGGTGGCCTGGGTCGACTGCATGGTGGCCAACAAGAAGGTGGTCGACGATGAGCTGATCGATGAGCGACTGGCCAACGCCCTTCAGCCGGGCGCCATCGAATCGGCCCTGTCCATTTTCATGAGCCTCGGACAGTTTCCGGAGGAGGTCCCCCTCTACGCCCGCGCCGAGCGCATCAGCGCTCAAACTCTCATCACCTGGGGCCGGGACGACCGGATGCTTCCGTTCGAGCAGGCTTTGTTCGCCTTCCGGCGCCTGCCCCGCGCCGAGCTCCACGTTTTCTCCCGTTGCGGGCACTGGGCTCAGGTGGAGCGCAAGGACGAGTTCGAGCGGGTCGTCATCGAGTTCCTGACCCGACCGGCCTGAGCCGGGCTGACCGAAAGGACCCCACGATGCCTGTTCGCTCGCTCGGATACATCCGCTGGGCAACGCCTCAGGCCGAGGCCTGGAGGGACTTCGCCACCGGCATCCTCGGGCTGATGGCCGTGAGCGGGCCCGACCCGGACAGCCTCTACTTCCGCCACGATGACCGGCCCTATCGCCTGATGGTAACGCCGGGGAGCGCCCCTCAGGTATCTCTCGGCTTCGAGGTCACCGATGACATCGAGTTGGAGGTGATGGGCACCGCCCTCGAGTACGCCGGGGTGAAGGTTGTAACCGGCTCGGAGGAGGAAGCCGCCTCCCGGCGGGTCACCGGTCTGTTGAAGATGGAGGATCCAGCCGGTGTCCCAGTGGAGCTGTACCACGGGCCCATCCTGGACCACGTCCGCCTGCAGACCCCGCTGGTATCGGGCTTCGTCACCGGAGCGCAGGGCATGGGCCATGTGGTGCTCGGTATCGAAGAGCTCGAGCAGTCGGTGGATTTCTACCGGCGCGCTCTGGGCTTCTTCCGGCGCAACACCATGCGGATGGACCTGGGCACCACCCAGATGGGCATCCACTTCCTCGGCTGTAACCAGCGCCATCACACCCTCGGGCTGGTCAACATGCCCATGCCGGGCAACCTGGTCCACCTGATGATCGAGGCCGTCGACCTCGACGACGTCGGCCTCGCCTACGACCGTTGCCACGAGGCGAAGGTCCCCATTGCCATGACCCTGGGCCGGCACACCAACGATCACATGGTGTCCTTCTACTGCCTGAGCCCGGACGGGGTGATGGTGGAGCTCGGATGGGGAGGCCTGGCCGTGGAAGAGCCCGACACGACCTATGAGATAACCAAGGGCAGCCTGTGGGGCCATAAGCCCCCGCGGCGCTGAGCGATCGGAAGGAACCAGAATGGCCCCCGAAGAAGTCCTCGAAGCCGTCAGGGCTCTGGCCCCCACCCTGCGGGAGCGCTCCACCGAGGGAGAGGCATTGCGCCGTCTTCCTGAAGCGACGGTCAAGGAGATGAAGGCCACAGGCATGGCCAAACTGCTCCAGCCCAAGCGCTACGGGGGCTACGAAGCCGATCCCCGCATCTTCTACGAATGTGTGCTGGCCGCGGCGGCCGCCTGCGGTTCGGCCGGTTGGGTCTCAGGCGTGGTCGGCGTACACCCCTGGCAGATCGCCCACTGGGATGACAAGGTGCAGAAGGAGATCTGGGGGGAGGACGATGAGACCTGGGTCAGTTCGTCTTACATGCCGGGCGGAAAGCTCAAGCCGGTAGAGGGGGGATACCAGCTGAGCGGCCGGTGGAGCTTCTCCTCCGGGTCCGATCACTGCCAGTGGGTGATCCTGGGCACTCCCGTGGTCAACGAGGAGGACAAGGTGGTGGGGCAGCGCAACACCCTGCTGCGCCGCGGCGAGTACACCGTCAACGACGTCTGGGACACCGTCGGGCTCCGGGGCACCGGCAGCAACGACATCGTGGTGGAAGAGATGTTCGTCCCCGAGTACCGCACCTTGGACCTGGTCCGGATGTTCACCTGGACCTCTCCGGGCCTGGAGGTCAACACCTCGCCCCTCTTCCGCCTTCCCTTCGCCACCCTGTTCTCCTACGCCATCACCGGCCCGATCATCGGCATGGCGGAGGGGATGCTGGCCGAGACCCTGGACTACACCCGCCAGCGGGTGTCCAAGGTCTGGGGTAA
>DATLUK010000270.1:0-4532 GCA_035533195.1 Acidimicrobiales bacterium
AGCCCGGGTGGTCTGGCTCGTCCACGACGTCATCGAGAGGCGGGACCGGTTGTTCTTCCTTCGGCTGTTCCGCCGGGCGGCCGGTCTGACCGTGGCCGTGTCCGACGCCACGGCCGCGCCGCTGCGGGCGCGCGGGCTGAAAGTCCTCGTGGTCCGCAACGGCACCCCGTGGCCCGTCGAGCCCATGCCCGGCCGGCCGGTCGGGACCCCCGTAATCGGCTGCACCGCCGCCCTCACCTCCTGGAAGGGTCAGAACGTGCTGCTGGATGCCATCGGTAAGCTCGGCCGATCGGACGTCGTAGTCGAGCTGCTGGGGGGACAGTTTCCGAAGGACGGACCCTACGTCGAGTCCCTGCGCCGCCGGGCCGCGGCTGCCGACCTGGACGGGCGGGTGCGCTTCCTGGGCCGCCAGGAGGACCCCCTGGGCCGCATGAGGACCTGGACGGTGGCAGTATCGGCCAGCGTGCTGCCCGAGGCCGGACCGCTGGCTCCCCTGGAAGCCATGAGCATCGGTCTGCCCGTGGTCGGGACCAACCACGGCGGTACGCCTGAGGTGCTGGGCCACGCCGGCCTGTTGGTGCCGCCCGGGGATGCCGAAGCGATGGCCTCGGCCATCAACCGGCTGCTCGACGACGCCACGCTGTGGGAGTCGTGCCACCGGGCCGGTCCGGAACAGATCGAGGCCGGCCTCCGCCTGGATCAGCAGCTGGACGGCCTCCTACAAGTGCTCGGTGGGGTCCGATGACCCGAGTGTGGGTGGGTGCAGCGGCGGCCCTGATGCTGGTGACCGTCGGGGCCGCCATGGCCGGTGTGGTCTGGCTGCCGCTGGCTCTGGCCATCCTGGTGGCGGTCGGCGCGGCTCTGATTCGCCGGCCCCAGCGGGGACTCTTGCTCGTGGCCGCCCTGACCCCCTACAACGGGCTCCTGCTCATCAGCCACCTTCCGACGGCCGCCACCTACTGGAAGGAGCTCGTTGTCCTCGCCACCATGGGGGCCGGGTTGCTCTCACCTCAGGAGACCAGAGCCGACCCGGGACGCAAGCTGCCCGGCTGGGCACCGGCGGTGGGAGGCTGGTTGGTGGTGGGGCTGGTCTCGGCGGTGGGCGTCGGCCTCATCCAGGCCTACACGGGCTACCGGATCGACTTCTTCTACGTCCTGTTGGCCGTGGCCATCTGGCGAAACCCGCTACGGGGCCGGGATCTGGACCGACTGGTCAGCATCCTGATGCTCAACGGGGTTATCACCTCGCTGGTCGGCATCCTCCAACAGGTTCTCGGCGCCGGTCGCCTCAACTCGCTGGGGTACCAGTACAACAGCGTCATCCGGTTCTCTGGTTCCCACCTGCGGTCCTTCTCGACGTTCAATCAGCCCTTCCCGTTCGGTCTCTACGTGATGATCGTGCTCCTGGTCGGCGTGCCGGTGGCCCTCTCCGATCGGAGCCGGCTGCGCAACCGGTTGTTCCTCGCCTGCCTTCCAATCCTCGGGGTGGGGATCCTCACCAGCCTGGTCCGAGCCGCGTGGCTCGGCCTCGGCGTCGGGATCGTCTTCCTCGGGCTGCGCCGGCACCGGATCCTGCTGAGCGTCATCCCCCTGGCCCTTGTCGCTCTCCTGTACGTGCCGGGTTCGCTCACCAACACGGCCTTGTCCAGCTCCAGCTTCCAGGACAGGACGAACACCTGGAGCCAGAACTTCGACCATGTGTTGGTTCACCCCCTGGGCGAGGGGATCGGGAGCACGGGATCGGCGGCCGCGAAGACGGCCGCCCTCACCGCGGTGGCCACCGGGTCTCCAACTCTGCAGCCTGACAACTACTACTTCTCCACCCTCTACGAGCTGGGCGTGCCCGGCCTTTACTTCCTCGTCCTGCTCCTGCTGGCAGCCATCCTCGAGACCGACCGGGCGGCGCGAAGAACGATCGGTCTGGAGTCCGAGGTCTGTCTCGGGATCACCGCCTCGTTCCTGGCCGCGGCCGTGGCCATGACGGTGGCTACCTACCTGCAGATCTACCCGATGGATCTGACCTTCTGGATGTTTCTGGGTATCTCGGCCACATACTCGGTGCGCCAGGCGGACGCGCCGGTGGGCCAGCGCTCTCTGGCTGACCGGTTACGGCCGGCCACTACGCGGAGCTGAGCTCGTTCAGGCGATAGCGGCGGGGCGGAACGTCGCCCGCCGGCCGGCAGAGACTTCCCGGAGGGGACCTCGGCGGAGGCTTCGGGCCGGTCGAGGCTCACAAGCGGTCGGTGCCGGCCTCCATAGCTGAGCGCCGGCGACGGTCCCGGACCAGGGTGAGCAGGAGCCCGGCCACGATCAGGACGAAACCGAGACCGATGGAGAAGGCAACGCTCCGGGACGGGAGCCCGGAGCCGGAGGCCGTCGCCGACCGGCTACCTCGGCCGGCCCGGCGCGACGCCCGCTGGCGCGCCGACTTGGCCTTCACCACGGATCCGGCTCCGGCGGAAGGCGGCGTCCCCGGCGCCGCCGTGGTGGTGGCCGGCGGGGCATAGGCCAGGGCCGGGGCCTGTCCCACCACCCAGTAACCCCCCGTCGGGGCCGCCACCAGCGCCGAGTAGGAGGCCTTGACCTGGTCCGGACCCACCTGGTCGGCGCCGGCGCCGTGGAAGGGGGCATCCCCGAAGCTGAAGACGCCGCCATCGGAGGCGACCAGCCAGTAACCGTGGCCCGTGGGGCTCGGGGTCATGCCCACGACCGGGGCGGCCAGGGGGGAGGAGGCGGCTGAGCCGGAGAAGGTGGCTTCGCCGTAGTTGAAGACACCCCCATCGGCGCCGACCAGCCAGTAGCCCCGACCGTTGGGGGTGGCGGCCATACCGACCACCGGGGCGGCCAGGGGTTCTGTGCCGGCGGAGCCGTAGAAGCCGGCATCCCCGAAGCTGAAGACGCCGCCATCGGCGCCGACCAGCCAATAGCCGTGGCCGTCGGGAGTGGCGGCCATGCCCACCACGGGCGCCGAGAGGCGCTCGGCGGCGGCGGAGCCGTAGAAGCCGGCGTCCCCAAAGCTGAAGACCCCGCCATCGGCGCCGACCAACCAGTAGCCGTGCCCGTCGGGGGTGGCGGCCATGCCCACCACGGGCGCCGAGAGGCGCTGGCCGGCGGCGGAGCCGTAGAAGCCGGCGTCGCCCAGGCTGTAGACACCACCTCCGCTGTCGGCGGCCCAGAACCCCTGGCCATCCCCGTCGGAGGCCGCCCCAATGACCGTGCCGTTCGGGGGCAGCCAGCCGCCGCCGCCCGGGAGCGGGGCGCCTCCAAAGGTGGCCGCGTAGGTGCGCTCGGGGCCGTCGAACCAGGCGTCGAGCTGTTGGCGGATGAAGGTGGCCAGGAGGGCCGAGCCCTCCGGCCTCAGGTGAACCTGGTCGGGATACTGATAGCCCGGGTCGGCGGCAAGAGCGGCGGCCCAGTCGGCCACGGTCAGGTTGGGCCAGCGCCGGGAGGCGGCCCAGAGGGCCTGGTTCATATTCGCCACTCCCGGCTTCCAGACGGGCATGGTCAGCCAGATCACATGCAGGCCGCTGAGCACCTGCATGACATGGTCGATGACCTGCCCGAAGGACGCGCCGTCGCAGCAGTCGTTGGCGCCCAGCTCCATGACCGCCACCGAGCCCATGGAGGAACGGACCTGGCGGAACAGCGGGATGGCGGCATAGGTGTGCAGCCCGGTGAAGCCGGTCACCGTCCCGGCCCATCCGTCGGCCCGCAGGGTGCGGGTCACGTCGGCCAATGCGCCCACCATGACCGAGTCGCCCTGGACGTAGGCCCGCCGCTGAGGAGCGGGGGGAACGGTGAAGGAGGAGGCGGCCGCGACCGGCTGCCCGCCCAGGAGCGCCGAGACGACCACGGCCAGAGCTGCGGCCAGGCCGGCCGTGATCGCCAGGGACCGCCGTCCCGTGATGGTAGCCAGGGACCCAGGTCCCGAGATCCCCAGGGGCCGCCGCCCCCTCCGCCGAAGGAGTTGGTTGGTCAAGCGATCAAACGCTCAGGCAAAGACCACCCTGGTGATCCAGTCGGCCACCAGGGCGGGCTTGTCCTCGCCCTCGATCTCGACGGTCAGGGTCCGGGTGATCTGCAGGTTGTTGGGGTCCTTGAGCTCGACCGACTTGGTGACGCCGCTGGCCCGGATCTTGGATCCGACCTTGACCGGGTTGATGAAGCGCACCTTCTCGAAGCCGTAGTTGACCCCCATGACCATGCCGGTCATGGCACCCATACCTCCGCCCCCTCCGCCCCCGCCCCCTGCGCCGCCGCCGCCGGACTGGCGGATGGAGCCGGACAGGTGGGTGAGCAGGGAAAGGGTCAGAAAGCCGTGGGCGATCGGCACCTTCCAGGGAGACAGCTGGGCGGCCTTTTCCGGATCGACATGGATGAACTGGTGGTCATGGGTGATGTCGGCGAAGGCGTTGATGGTCTCCTGGGTGACCTCGAACCACTCCCCGGTCCCCTCGGACTGGCCCTCCCGGGCCTTCATCGACTCGTAGGCGTTTTCGGCGTTGCTCGGCATGGCCACCGACCTTAGAGGC
>DATLUK010000271.1:0-17165 GCA_035533195.1 Acidimicrobiales bacterium
CGTCTCCGACAGGGTGGTCGAGTCCGTCCTCATATAGGTGATGTAGCCGTTCTCGTACAGGCGCTGGGCCACCTGCATGGTCCGGGCCGAGTTGAAGCGCAGCTTGCGCCCCGCCTCCTGCTGGAGGGTCGAGGTGATGAAGGGGGCGTAGGGCCGGCGGGTGAAGGGCCGCTCCTCCACCGAGGCCACTTCGAACTGCGAGTTGGCGAGGCGCTGGGCCAGGTCGGTGGCGGCCGCCTCGTCCAGGCGCACCACCTCGGCGTCGGCCTTGAGCTGCCCCGACTCCTCGAAGTCCCGCCCCGACGCCAGCCTTTTCCCGTCCAAAGCACTGAGAGTTGCGGCAAAGGTCTGGTCGGACCCGTCGGCGCCGGAGGCGCCGACAGACGGCACAGCAAAAACCCCCTCGATGTCCCACCAGTCGGCGGAGTGGAAGCGCATGCGGGCCCGCTCCCGGTCCACCAGCATCCGGGTGGCCACGCTCTGTACCCGGCCGGCGGACAGACGGGGCATGACCTTGCGCCACAGGACGGGGCTGACCTCGTAGCCGTAGAGGCGGTCGAGGATGCGCCGGGTCTCCTGGGCGTCCACCAGGCGACGGTCCAGGTCTCTCCATTCCCTTACCGCCCTTTCGATGGCGGGACGGGTGATTTCGTGGAAGACCATCCTGCGGACGGGGACCCTCGGGTTGAGGACCTCCAAGAGGTGCCAGGCGATCGATTCGCCTTCACGGTCCTCGTCTGTGGCCAGGTAGACCTCGCTGGCGTCCTTGAGCAGGGCCTTTAGCTTGGCGACCTGGGCTTTCTTCTCAGGGGCGACCACGTAGAGGGGCTTGAAGTCGTTCTCGGTGTCCACGCCCAGGCGGGCCCAGGCCTCGCCCTTGTAGGCGGCGGGCACGTCGGCGGCATTGCGCGGCAGGTCCCGGATGTGCCCGATGGATGACTCCACCATGTATTCAGAGCCCAGGAACCCGGCGATGGTCTTCGCCTTGGCAGGACTCTCCACGATCACGAGGGGCTTGGCCATTTGGGGTGTCAGGGTTGGCAGATAGCCGGGATCATGTCAAACGCCCCTCGGCCGGCGCCGGCCAGTTGGACCACCGCCATCACGCTCCGAAGATGTCCTGGGCGGTGAAGGCCAGGACACCGGACGGCACGTTGGTGAGCCGCTCCCGGGCGCAGACTGCATAGCGGAGGTCGGGCAACTCCCCGAGCCCCGCCGCCTTCGCTCGCAGCTCGGCGACCAGGCGGGAGGCATCAGTTCGGCGCGCCCATTTCGACTCGCCAACCAGGGTCGGCTTCCGCTCGCGCCCGGCCAGCACGACCGCGTCGATCTGGGTTGGGGGATCGTCGCGCCACCAGGGCCCGACGGCCACCACCCGCGTCCCGAGCCGCCCAGCGGCGGCTTCGGCTCGCAAGTGGTCCCGGAAGCACTGCTCGTAGCGAGGGCCCATGTGGTCGTCCAGCGACTCGACCAGCACATCGAGGATCGACTCCCCCAGGCCCCTTTCGATCTCGGCCCGGTAACGGCCAAGAACCCCCAGATAGAAAGCCAGGAAGTTGTCGGTCAGCCGGTACAGGCGGCGCCGGCTCGCCTCGCCCTCGGTGACGGGGACCAGGCGCTCAACGAGACGGAGTTCGATGAGGCGATCGAGCGTCCGAGCGGGCTCGGCCCTCAGGTAGTCCTTGATTTGGCCGTAGCGGGTGCGTCCAGCCGCGATGGCGTGCAGCGCCGCGGCCGGGTGCTCGCCGGCCTCGACCTCGGTGGCCAGTACCAGCTGGCCCTCGGTCAAAAGCGGCGCCCCTGGCTGGCACACAAGGTGGCGGAGGTTCTCCCGGACCGAGCGCTGCTCGTCCCACCAGCTGAGGTAGAGGGGCATGCCGCCAACGAGGCCGTAGACCAGGGCCCGGTCGGATGGGGCCAGACCGGTAAGCATCCGAGCCGCCTCGGCCGGACCGAAGGGGTTCAGCTGCAGCGACAGGTCGAAGCGACCGTAGAGGGGCTCCCGCTCCTCCTGCAGTCCCTGCATGGTCCGGACCGCCGAACCGCAGAGCAGGAGGCGGAGCTTGGTGCGGCCGGCGGCGCGATCCAGGAAGGCGCGCAGGACGCCCGGAAGGTCGGGGCTGCTGCCCACCAGCTCCGGAAACTCGTCGAGGACGACCAGCAGTGGTTCCTGCCGGCCCAGCTCGGCCAGGCTGTCCAAGGCGTCGTCCCAGTCGGCGTACGGGCGCGCCGTCAGGTCCCGGAGACCGCTCGGCACGGTCGCCCCCACCTGTCGAGACAACTGGACCAGCTCCCCGACCGCAGCCCGGCCGGCGCCGGTGTGGAAAACCGTCCTTCGGCCCTCGGCGAAACGCTGCAGAAGAGCGGTCTTCCCCACCCGCCGGCGGCCCCACACCAGTCCGGCCCTCCCGCCGCGGTGGGACCACCAGGCCTCCAGAGCGGCTAGCTCGCTCTCCCGGTTGACAAAAGCGAAGGGTAACCGACGTCTGACGTAACTCACCTACGCCGTAAGTTACACCTCACGGCAGTTAGGCAGGGAGCCGGCCGGACCGTCGATTGCTCAAGGAAACCCGTGGGGGCGCCGACATCTTTGCGTCCCGTGGTTTAGCGGGCGGAGTGCACAGGGGCCGGTCTCATCCGACCGGCCCTCTGTGCATTGTCCGACCTCCGACCTCCGACCTCCGGGCGCCCTAGACGCCGGCGCCCACCGCCTGCTCGCCGGGGACGGGGTCGGCGCCCACCGACGCGGCGCCCCGCTTGGAGAAGGCGATGGCCCCGAGGAGGACCAGGAGGGCCACCCCGGACACGGTGTAGCGCGCCGCGGTGTGGGTGTGCAGCTTGATGACCTCCGGGAGGATCAGCAGGGACACCAGGTTCATGACCTTGATGAGCGGGTTGAGCGCCGGTCCGGCTGTGTCCTTGAACGGGTCGCCGACGGTGTCACCGATCACAGCGGCCTTGTGGGCGTCGGAGCCCTTGCCACCCACGTTGCCGTCCTCGATGTACTTCTTGGCGTTGTCCCAGGCGCCACCCGAGTTGGACAGGAAGTTGGCCATCAGCTGGCCGGTGAGGATGGCGGCGGCCAGGAAGGCCCCGAGGGCGAAGTAGTTGATCCCGAAGCCGACTATGACCGGGGACAGGATGGCCAAGAGAGCCGGGGTGACCAGCTCGCGCTGAGCCGCAGCGGTGCAGATGGCAATGACGTTGCCGTACTCGGGACGCTCGGTGCGGTTCATGATCCCGGGGTGCTCCCGGAACTGGCGGCGCACCTCCTCCACCACCGTGCCGGCGGAGCGGCCGACGGCCCGGATGGCGAGTCCGGAGAAGAGGAAGGCGATGGAGCCGCCGATGAGCAGGCCGACGAAGGTGGTCGGGTTGGCCACGTTGATCTGCGCGGCGGCGTCCTTGAACAGGCTCCCGCCCGAGCCCAGGTTGAGCTGGTTGCCGATGGTCTCGATGAAGGACGCGAACAGAGCCACGGTGGCGATCACGGCCGAGGCGATGGCCACACCCTTGGTGATGGCCTTGGTGGTGTTGCCAACCGCGTCCAGGCTGACCATGATGCGCTCGGCGTCACCGCTGAACTCACCGGCCATCTCGGCTATGCCGGCGGCGTTGTCCGACACCGGTCCGAAGCTGTCCTCGGATACGACCATGCCGGTGGTGGACAACAGGCCGATACCGGTCAGGGCCACCAGGTAGAGGGTGTATTCGATGTTGCCCTTGCCCATGGCGATGGAGATGGACAAGGCGATGGCGATGGCGACGATGGCCCACACGCTGGACTCGAGACCCGAAGCCAGGCCGGACAGCACGGTGGTAGCCGGGCCAGTCCGGGCCGAGTCAGCGATCTCCCGTACCGGTGACGTCTCGGTGGAGGTGAAGTACTCGGTGATGAAGCTGGCCACCTGGCCCAGTCCCACCCCGGTCAACACGGCAAAGAAGACCTTCCAGTTGTGCATGTAGAAGTGCGCCACAGCCAGCGCGGCGATGAGGGTCAGACCACCCGAGATGCGATAGGCCCGGTTGATCGGGGTCATGGCGGTGCGGTGGCCCTCATTGGCCCGCACCATGTAGATGCCGATGACCGAGGCCAGGATGCCGAAGCCGGCCACCACCAGCGGGTAGATGAGGCCCTTGGCCGTGTCGGCGATGCCGAGGGACGAGAAGGCGGCGTAGCCCAGCACCAGCGAGGCCACGATGGTCACGGCATAGGACTCGAACAGGTCGGCGGCCATGCCGGCGCAGTCGCCCACATTGTCACCGACGTTGTCGGCAATGGTGGCCGCATTGCGCGGATCATCCTCCGGAATGCCCACCTCCACCTTGCCCACCAGGTCGGCGCCGACGTCGGCCGCCTTGGTGAAGATGCCACCGCCGACTCGCATGAACAGAGCCAGCAGCGAGCCGCCGAAGGCGAAGCCCTCCAGCACGCTGGTCACCGCGTTCTGGAAGATGAGGGTGATCAGCGAGGCGCCGATGAGGCCCAGCCCGACGCAGAACATGCCGGTCACGCCGCCGGTTCGGAAGGCGACCTTGAGGGCCGGAGCCATCTTTCCGTCCCGGGCCGCCGCCGCCGTGCGCACGTTGCCCCGCACGGCGATGCTCATGCCGATGGTGCCGGTGAACCCGGAGAAGAGGGCGCCGATGATGAAGGCCACCGCCCGGGACAGGCCCGAGCCGATGAAGGAGAGGTGATGGGGTTGGCCCGGCCCTCCCACCTTGACGGCGGTGATGAACACCAGGAAGGCCAGCGGCAGCACCACGATGCCGATGGTGCGGAACTGCTGTTTGAGGAAGGCTTCGGCGCCTTCCTGGATGGCGGCAGCTATCTCCCGCATGGCGTCCGTGCCGGTGTCGGCGGCCATGACCTCACGGATGAGGGCGAAGGCGGCCACCAACGCCGCCACCCCGCAGAGCAGGGCGAAATAGAGCCACTGCTTCTCCCCGGAGTGGAGGGTGAACGCCTGGTATCCGCCTTGGGCGGCCAGTACCGATCTCATGCCGAGTGTTCCTTCCTGTTGGACTGGTCCTTGGTCACGAACAGCTGGCGGGCGAGCTTCTCGCCCACCGTGCGGTCCTCTCCTTCGACGCTCAGGACCAACGGTCCGTCGAAGGGATGCTTCTCTCTGATCTCGACCCGCACCCCCGGGCGCAGGCCCAGCGTGTCGAGGAAGGCAACCACATCTGGGTCGGTCGAGCCGGGGACGGCCACTATGGCCACCTCCCCGGGCTCGAGGTCGTACAGCACGGGCAGGTCGGCTATGTCCCTGTCCTGGGGTTCGGGGATCGGGAAGCCGTGGGGACAGCTGGCCGGCCGGTGCAGGGCGACGTACAGGCGGTCCTCCACCTCCTGGGGCAGGTCGGCCTCGAAGGAGCCGGCCAGGCGGTCGGCCTCGTTCCAGGCGTAGCCGAGCATGTCCGACAGGAATCGCTCGACTATCCGATGCCGGCGAATGGCCGCCACCGCCGCCCGCCGTCCCGTCAACGTGAGCTCCACCCCCCGATAGGGGCGATGGTCCACCAGGCCCCGATCGGCCAACCGCTTGACCGTGGTGGTGGCCGTGCCCGGGCTCACGCCGAGGGAATCGGCCAGCGCCCCGGTATGCGCGTCAGTACCGGCCTTGGTCAGGCGGTACATGGCCTTGAGGGCCTCGCGCTCGGACTTTGAAAGGACCGGTTCCATGGTTTCCGAGCCCCGGAACCTAGTTTCGTCCCCCCGAAAGATGCAATCTCGGCTAGCGCCAGCGGGGCTGGGGCCCCCGCTGGCAGTGGCGGGCGCGGTGCGAAGCACCCGGGGGCCCGTCACCATCGATGTAGTAGCAATACGGCTCGTGCACGTGGTGGTGGTGGGCTGCGGACGGGTCGGGTCCGGGCTCGGCATATCCCTGGTGGCCGACGGCCACTCCGTGGCCATCATCGACCAGGCGCCCAACGCCTTCCGCCGCTTCCTGCCCGAGGACTGGCCCGGCCAGCGGGTGACGGGATACGGCTTCGACCGGGACTCCCTGGAGGAGGCCGGCATCCGCCGGGCCGGGGCCCTGGCCGCCGTGACCAGCGGGGACAACTCCAACATCATCTCGGCCCGCATCGCCCGGGAGACCTACGAGGTCGAGAACGTGGTGGCCCGGGTCTACGACCAGCGCCGGGCCTCCATCTACCGGCGCCTGGGCATCCCCACCGTGGCCACGGTGACCTGGACGACCGACCAGGTTCGCCGGCGCCTCTTCCCCGAAGACGCCAGCCTGGAGTGGACGGATCCCTCGGGTGAGATGAGCATGGTCGAGCGGGCCCTGCCCCCGGTCTGGGCCGGCCGGCGCATCTCCGGGCTCAACCTCGATGCCCGCATCCGGGTGGCCCTGGTGACCCGGTCCGACCGCTCCGTCCTCGCCACCGATGAAGTCGGCCAGGAAGGCGACATCCTCCACATCCTCGTCCAGCGCGGGGCCATGGACGAGCTGAACCGACGGCTCCATGACACCGGACCCGGCCGTTGAAGCCCGGAACCGGCCGTTGAAGGTCGTCATCGTGGGAGCGGGGAAGGTCGGCTCCTTCATCGCCAACGACCTCCAGGCCGCCGGCCACCAGGTAACGGTGATGGAGATGGACTACGTCCTGGCCAAGAAGCTCGGAGCTTCGGCTACCTACCAGGTCCTGGCGGGCGACGCCTGTGAGGTGAGCAACCTGCAGGCCGCCGGGGTAGCCGAGGCCGACGTGGTGGTGGCCGCCACCGGGGATGATAAGGACAACCTGGTGGTATCGCTGCTGGCCAAGACCGAGTTTGCCGTGCCTCGGGTGGTGGCCCGGGTCAACCACCCCAAGAACCACTGGCTGTTCAACGAGACCTGGGGCGTAGATGTTTCTGTATCGACCCCCCAGCTCCTGACCGGGGTGGTGGAGGAGGCGGTCACGGTCGGCTCCCTGGTCCGACTGCTACAGCTCGAGCACGGGGACGCCAACCTGGTCGAGGTCACCCTGGCCGAGGACTCCCCCGCCGCCGGGCGCAGCATCGCCGAACTGTCGATGCCCCGGGATGCGACCTTCGTGGCCGTCATCCGGAAGGGCCACGTGGTGGTGCCCAAGGGCGACACCCTCCTCCTGGCTGGGGACGAGGTAATGGCCCTGGTCACCCCCGCCTCCCAGGACGAAGTCCGGGCCCTGCTCGTCTCCTGAGCCCTGAGGGACGCCGGGAGTCCGCACGTGCGGACTGGCCGAGAGAGGGGCCGGCCCAGGGGCCCATACACCCGGGGCCTATACAGATGACTTTTGTGAACACCCACCCGTTTTTTATTACAGAATGATTGTGAAACGAACATCCGTTCTCCATCAAGAGCAAAAGTTCAAGATTTTTCGGGGGCCGTCTGAGTTGCATGTATCGCTGTGCCCGGCATAGGCGTCGGGCCGGCGGATCAGGTGGAGGGCTGCCCGTCCCAGGGGCCGCAGTTGACCGTTATGTGAACGCTGGAACCGTTGGGTCCGGCACTACTGGTGACCTCATCCACC
Organism: Acidimicrobiales bacterium; assembly: GCA_035533195.1. Lineage (GTDB taxonomy): Bacteria > Actinomycetota > Acidimicrobiia > Acidimicrobiales > JAJPHE01 > DAHUYE01. The sequence continues at coordinate 7,504 of DATLUK010000271.1, forward strand.
AGGGCCAGCACCAGGGGCAGAGACAGTTCCCCCTCAAGGGCGGCGCGGCCCGGATCGGGGGGAAGCTCGACTTCGTCGGGGGCGGGGACGGAGGGGGCGTCACCATCATGGGAGGTGGTGTCGGTGACCTCGATGACACAGCCGTCCTCGGACTCGGACCAGCGCACCTGGACCGGGCGGGGGCTGTCGGTGGTCAGGCGGGAACCGACCACCCAGCCGCAGGCCTCCGAGACGGCCAGGACCAGGTCCTCGATGCGCTCATCGTCCAGGTCCCGACGCTGGGCCAGGGTGTGGACCAGCATGCGGACCAGGGCCAGGTAGCCCGGCTGGGCCGGGACGTCGATCTGGATCCCGCCGGTCCGCTCGACGTGTTCGACGGCGGTGGGGCTACCGACCATCAGGCCGGTCGATCATTCGGACGAGGCGACGACGGTGGCGGCATCCACGTCTTCGAAGATCTGGAACACCTTGGTCAGACCGGTGATTTCGAACACCTTGAGGATGCGCCGCTGGGTGCAGACCAGCGTGAGGTCGCCCTCGTGGCTGCGGAGGCGCTTGAGCCCGCCGACGAGCACGCCCAGGCCGGTGGAGTCCAGAAAGTCGACGCCCTCGAGGTCTACGACCACCTGGTGGTGGCCCTGGCTGACCATCTCGACTAGCCGCTCCCGCAGGCGGGGGGCGGTGTAGACGTCGACCTCGCCCCGGACAGCCAAGACGACAAATCCGTTCCGCTCGGTAGCGTCCAGGCCCAGATCCATTGCCACTCCTCGCATTCCACTGTCGGTGGGGCGGGCTCAGTGGCCCGACCGGCGCCGTCAACCTATCCCCTCCCAGTAGTTTCCACACATGGGCCCGTCGGCGGCTCCAGGCTCGGATCTGGAGGAGCTGCTCACCGCCTGTTCCGAGCACGGCCAACTCATCCATGTCCACCGCATCCCGGCCCGCGACGCCGTGTTGGGCCAGCTGGCCCTGCCCCTCCGCGCCCCCCTGGCCGAGCTGGTCCCACCCGGGGGCCTGTGGTCCCACCAGGCGGCGGCCATAGACCTGGCCCGGGCGGGCACTTCGGTGGCGGTGGCCACCGGCACGGCGTCGGGCAAGTCGCTCTGCTACCAGCTCCCCATAGCCGAGGCGGTGGCCGACCCGGGCGGGCCGGACGGGCCGGGCGGGCCTGCCACGGCGTTACTCGTCTACCCCACCAAGGCCCTGGCCCAGGATCAGCTGCGCTCCATGGGCGCCTTCGGGCCGATGGGAGTGGTGGCCGCCACCTACGACGGGGACTCCAGCGGGGAGGAACGGGCCTGGGCCCGCCGCCACGCCAACGTGATCCTGACCAACCCGGAGATGTTGCACTTCGGCATCCTGCCCAACCACCGGCGCTGGTCCACTTTCCTCATGCGTCTGCGCTACGTGGTGCTGGACGAGTTGCACACCCTCCGGGGGATATTCGGCAGCCACGTGGCCCACGTGCTGCGCCGGCTGCGACGGCTGGCCGCCGGCTACGGCTCCTACCCGACCTTCGTGTTCACCTCGGCCACCATCGGCCGACCGGCGCAGTTGGCCTCCGCCCTCTGCGGGCTGCCGGTGGCGGAGGTGGACGAGGACGGCTCCCCCGCCGGGGAGCGGTTGCTGGCCCTCTGGAATCCGCCCCTCTGGGACCGGGCCTCCGGGTCCCGGGCCTCGGCCAACGCCGAGACGGCCCGCCTGCTGGCCGCCCTGGTCGGCGCCGGCCGGCGCAGCATCGCCTTCACCCGCAGCCGGAAGGCGGCCGAGCTGGTGGCGGCGGGGGCCCAGCGTCGGCTCCCCGAGGAGCTGGCCGCCCGGGTCCGCCCTTACCGGGGCGGCTACCTGGCCTCCGAGCGCCGGGCGTTGGAGGCCGACCTGTTCGAGGGGCGGCTGTTGGGGGTGGCGGCCACCAACGCCCTGGAGCTGGGGGTCGATATAGGCGGCCTGGACGCCTGTGTCCTGGACGGCTTCCCCGGAACCATCGCCTCCATGTGGCAGCAGATGGGCCGGGCCGGGCGTTCGGCCGGCCAGTCCCTGGCTGTGCTGGTGGCCGGGGAGGACGCCCTGGACCAGTGGCTCATGGCCCATCCCGATGAGCTGGTCACCCGGGCCCCGGAGCCGGCCGTCATCAACCCGGCCAATGCCTTCGTCATGCAGCCCCACCTGGCCTGCGCCGCCTACGAGCGGGCCCTGGAGCCGGCCGATGAGGAGTGGTGGGGGCCGCCGGGATTGGCCGAGGGCGTCTTCGATGACACGGTGCGGGACATGGTGGTCAAGGACGAGTTGGTCCTGCGCCGGGGTCGGGCCGTGCCTGGCCGGCGGGGCAACCCGGCGTCAGGGATCGGACTGCGCAGCGGCTCCAGCGAGCAGATCCGCATTCTCAGTCAGGGCGGCGGCCTGATCGGAACCATCGAGCGGGACCGGGCCTATCCGGCTGTGCATCCCGGGGCCATCTACCTCCACGCCGGCCAGCACTACCGGGTCGATCGCCTGGACCTGGAGGACCGGGCGGCCTGGGTCGATCCGGTGGACCCGGGGGAGATGACTCAGGCCCGCAGCCAGACCGACTTCCGCATCCTGGGGGTGGACGCCTCGGACAGCGTCGGGCGAGCCCGCCTGCACCTGGGTCCGGTGGAGGTGACTGAACATGTGACCGGGTACCGTCGCCGGGACCTGGCCAGCGGGGAGGTCCTGGGGGACGAGGACCTGGACCTGCCGGCCACCACCCTGGTCACCCGGGGGTTCTGGTACACCTTCTCCGATCCGGTGCTGGGTCGGGCCGGACTGGACCAGGCTGACCTGGAGGCACTGGCCGGCTCGCTCCACGCCGCCGAGCACGCCGGCATCGGGATCCTGCCCCTCTTCGCCATCTGCGACCGCTGGGACGTCGGCGGGGTCTCGACCAACTGGCACCAGGACTCAGGCGAGGCCACCGTCCTCATCTACGACGGCTACCCGGGCGGGGCCGGGGTAGCCGAACTCGGCTACGCCGCCGCCACCACCCATCTGGCCGCCACTCTCGGGTCCATCCGGGACTGTCCGTGCCAGTCGGGTTGTCCCTCCTGCGTGCAGTCCCCCAAATGCGGGAACCTGAACGAGCCGCTGGACAAGGCCGGCGCCATCGCCCTGTTGGAGGCGGTGCTGGACTAGGTCTCGGCCTCGACGGCGGCGGCGTGGCGCAGCCACAGGAGGTGGGTGACCAAGGCCAGGAGGAGAGCGGCCAGGGCCACGGCGGCAAAGTCCCGGACCACAGCGTTGTGGTTCTCCACCGCGGTGGCGTAGGAGACGGTGGTCTGGCCGCCGGCCTCGGCACGGGTCTGGCTGCTGCCCGAGCTGAAGGGGGCGACGGCGGGGTTATCGCTGCCGGGGGCGACTCCGTTCCCGTTGAGCGGGGGAAGGGGCGCCCCATTCACTCCCTGGTCACCGGGACCGGACGAAGCGGCCGATGAAGGGGCGGATTGGGCCTGGGTCTTCTTGACCAGCTGATCGAACGAGGAAAGGTTCCCGGAGGAGCCGCCGGAGGAGGCCGGAGCCTTTCCGTAGGTGCCAAGGGATGGCTGCCCGGAGCGGGATCCCGAACCGGAGGACCCGGAGCGGCTGGTGCCCGAACCCGAGCTGGTGGTGCCGCCGGAGCCGGTGCCGGACGCGGACCCTTGGCCGGTGCTGGAGGAGCCCGAGCCGGTGGAACCGCCGGAACCGGTCGAGCTACCCGAGCCGGCCGAGGTCGGGGGGCTGGCGTCGGTGACGGTGGGATCGGTGGCTGAGGCGCTGGACGGAGAGGAGTCGAGGACCGAGCCGGAGCTGGCCCCCTGGCGTACGGCGGTCACCGAGTAGGTGTAGGTCGTCCCCGGGGTCACGCTGGCGTCGGTCAGGCTGGTGCCGGTCACGGCGGCCGGCCAGGCGCCCGAGGACGGGCTGCGGCTGACCTGATAGCCGACGATATCGGGCTCGGGGTTAGCGTTCCAGGACACGGTGATGGACGAGCCGTCCGTGGCGGGCTGGGCGGCCACGCCCTGGGGGGCGACCGGGGGAGCGTTGACGCTGAAACTGGCGTCATAGGCGGTGCTGTGGCTGGAGTTGAGAGGAGGGTCGCTCTCCTGGGCGTCCACACTCAGCTGGTACTGGCCGTTGTAGGCCAGACCGGGGCTGACGTTGACAGTGAAGCTGCAGGAGGACTGGCCGCACCAGGAGGGGATGGTGGAGGCGAAGCCGGGACGGCCGGCCGAGGACGTGACGGTGATCTGCAGAGCCCCGCTGACCACGCCCCCGGGCGAGGAGGCGCTGACCGTTCCGGCCACCTGGGGCGCCGCCGTCGAGACGGTCGAGCCGTTGGACGGTGACACCACGCTGACGTTCGGCGGTCCGGCCATGGCCGGGGCCGCTCCGAGCAGCAGGATCAAGCCGGCGCCGGCGCCGGCGCCGGCCAGGAGGCGCCGGCGGCCAGGCCGGTTGGGGCGGGAGCTCACGCCTGGGTGGGCACGCCCACCATCATCGCCTTGATGACTATGCGGTGACTGGCTGAGCCCTTGGGTGTGCATGAGGTGAGAGTCAGGGTGTACTGGCCAGGAGTGTTGGCCACGACCGAGGTGTCGCTGGGCAGGACCACGAAGGGCGCCCGGTCGACTTCGTAGGTGCAGGACCCTACCGGGGTATCCAGGATGATCCGGTCACCGGGCACCAGACGGTCCACATTGGAGAAGGGTCGTCCATAGGTGGTGCGATGCCCGGCTATGGCGACGTCACCGATCTCACAGGGCAGCGGCGTGCCCGGGTAGTGGCCGGCTCCGGCCTGGAGAGCCTGTTCGGAGGTCCCCTCCACCACCACCACGTCCACCCCGATGGCCGGTATCTGAATCCGGGTCAGGCTGTCCCCGACCGGCACGGCGTCATTGCGGAACTGCTGGGCCAGGGAGGAGTCGGTGGCCAGCTGGTGGGCCAGTCGGCTCTGCAGGTTGGTCTGATAGATGTTGGTGAAGAAGGGGTAGCCGAGGAGGCCGACGGCGGCCAGGAGGAGAACCCCGGACAGGCCGGAGATCGCCCAGCGAGCCGCCTTGTGGTTCCTCAGGTAGGCGACCAGGCGGTCGGGAGATTTCTGCATAGTCATCTGCATCGGCACCTATGGGACCCAAATGGAGAGCCGGCCCGGCACAACCGCCCCTCTCCTGACGGTAGTAGCCGGACCGGCCTTTCTCCTGTCGGCTGTATCGACAGTGACTTAGCCGTGGTTAGGGATTGGGACGGGCCCCGTATCAGACGGCCGGCCGGCGCAGCCAGGTGCGCACGCGCCGTCCGATGACCCCGACGGCCAGGAGACCGGCTCCGGCCAGGGGAAGGGTCGGCGTGCTGCCCGTGAAGGGCAGGGCCTTGACGGCCGGGGGGGTGAGGGAACTGGCCGCCACCACCGGGGCGGCAGCCACAGCCGGCTTGCCCCCGACGCTGGCGGTGGACTCGGCCAGGGCCAGGTCGATCCCGCCGTCGGTGGCGGTGGCCGAGGAGGCGCCCAGGCCCTGGAGCAGGTCGAGGGAGACGCCGTCGGCCACGGCGGTGACCGAGCCGTCCTTGTTGACCGTCGAGGTGCCGTCGGCCACGGTGATGGTGGACTGCAACGGCGTGCCCTGGAGGATGGTCAGGGTCTGGCCCGGGGCCACCGTCAGAGTCTGGGCGGCCAGACCGGTGGCGGGCAGCGGGTTGATCGTGACCGTGACGATGGCCGCGTCGAAGCTGGGCGTGGCCTTACCGGTGGCCCGGTTGTAGATGGCCTCGGCCTGGGAGGAGCCGATGACGATCTTGGCCACGGGGGAACCGCCGATGCCGAGGATGTCGACTTCCCCGCCGGAAGCAACGTTGAGGGCGGTGACCTGGCCGGCCACGGTCTGGACCATGGAGTTGCTCGAACCCAGGTGGATACCCAGGGTCTGGCTGTTCTGGAGGACCGACAGCAGCTGGCTGATCGTGTTGGTGGCCGGGTCCAGGCCAGGGGCGATCTGGTTGAGCTGCCCGAAGATCTGCTGGACAGGGGCAAGGACGGGCTGGAGGATCGTGGTGAAGGTGGCGGCGGCGTTGGCCGTGATGTCAGCCACCGTGCCCTGGGCCATGGCGCTGGGCTGGCCGGCCTTGACCCCGGCCATGACGGTCGAGCAGGCCAGGCCGGCGGTCAGGCCGGGGAAGGGAGCCGGCAGGCTGGGAAGGGGGGGAGTTCCGCACTGCTCGGCGGGGGCCTTGGTCTGGCCGTCGCCCTTGACCGAAACCTGCTGCTGGGCGGTGGCAGCTACCGGGGCCAGCTGGCCCACGGCCGAGGCCACGGCCGAGAGGTCGGAGGCGACCTGGGCGCTGCTGATGCCGGCGGTCAGGGTCTGGCCGACCACGGAGAGCTTGAGAGCGGTGCCGGAGGCGGACCCGGCGTAGACCTCGGGGGTGCCCGCCGCCCCGGTGGAGATGCTCACTGGACCGACCACGGTGGTGGCCGCCAGGGCCGGACCGGCGGCCATGGCCGCACCGAGAACCGCTACCGCCCCGGCGGTCAGGACCCTGAGCTTCAACCGTGAACCCTTGTTCATGTCATGCCCCCGAATCAGGTGTGATGTGGGACTCGGTTAGAGGCCCCTAGTTTCTGTTGATGGGTATTCGCCAGGGCGGAGCCGGATTCCTTCTAAGAATTCACCGACCGGTCGCATCGGCTCGGGCACGCCCGATCCGCTCCCCGATGTCGGAGGGGGTCGAGGGGTCATAACCTGGGGGATGTGGAGGCCGCCTTCTTCGACCTCGACAAGACCGTGATCGCCCGGGCGTCCATGGTGGCCTTCGGTCCCTCGCTCTACCGGGAGGGCCTCATCTCCCGCACCACCATCCTGCGGGCGGTCTATGGCCAACTCGTCTACATGCACATGGGGGCCAACGAGGAGAAGCTGGCCAAGATCCGCGACTCGGTGCTCGCTCTGACCCGGGGCTGGAACCGGGACCAGATCGCCCAGATAGTCAAGGAAACCCTGGAGGGCGTGGTCGAGCCCATCAGCTACGCCGAGGCGCTGGAGGAGATCGAGCTGCACCGCGACGCCGGGCGGAAGGTCTATCTGGTTTCGGCCTCCCCCGAGGAGATAGTCGCCCCCCTGGCCGCCCATCTGGGCGTGGACGGGGCCATCTCCAGCCGGCCCAAGGTCGATGAGGAGGGCCGTTACACCGGGGAGATGGCCTTTTACGCCTATGGGCCCTACAAGGTCGAGGCCATGAAGGAACTGGCCGAACGGGAGGGTATCGACCTATCCAAATCCTGGGCCTATTCGGACTCCTATACCGACCTGCCCATGCTGGAAGCAGTTGGTAATCCGGTGGTCATCAACCCCGACCGGGTACTGGGAAAACTGGCCAAAGAGCGCGAATGGGACGTGCGCACCTGGGAGCGCACCGTTCGCCTGGAGAGCCGGCACCGCCCTCCCGGGGGCGCCCCGGGTGTGGCCGCGGCCATGGCCGTGGCCGGCCTGGCCGTGGCCGGGGTGTGGTGGCGCCTCAGTCGCCCAGCAAGCGGCGGGCCGCCACCGCGCCGAGGGCCAGTAGGACTACCAGGACGAGCAGCTTCTTCATGGGCGGGGAAGCTAACTGATCGGATGGCGGGCCCCAGCCGGTAGCCCCCGAAGGCGGGGCGGGACGGGCTGCGGCTCAGACGACCATCAGATCGCGGACCTCGTCCTCGAACTCGGGCCGGCGCAGCTTGGACATGGCCCGGGACTCGATCTGGCGGATGCGCTCCCGGGTCAGATTGAAGTGGGCTCCGACCTCTTCCAGGGTCCGGGGCTCGTCCCGATCGAGGCCGAACCGCATGCGCAGGATCGCCTGCTCCCTCTCATCCAGGGAGCCCAACAGGCGGCTGATCTGCTCGGGCAGCATGGAGGAGGCGACGGCGTCGAAGGGGGTCTCGGCGGCGCTGTCCTCGACCAGCTCACCCAACTCGGTTTCGGCATCGTCCCGTAACCGCTCGGACAACGAGAGGGGCTCGACCCGGAAGAGCAGGGCTTCAGTCAGGCGCTCCTCGGACACCTCGGCCTCGGCAGCCAGCTCGGCCGAGGTGGGCGGGCGGCCCAGGCGCAGTTCCAAGCGAGTCTGGCTGCGCTGGATGCGGGTCAGTAGGTCACCGGCGTGTACCGGGAGGCGGATGGTCCGGCCGGTGTTGGCGACGCCCCGGGTGATGGCCTGGCGGATCCACCAGGTGGCGTAGGTGGAGAACTTGAAGCCCCGGCGCCAGTCGAACTTCTCGACGGCGTGCATGAGGCCGATGTTGCCCTCCTGGATGAGGTCCAGGAGGGGCAGGCCGGAGGAGTGGTAGCGCTTGGCCACCGAAACGACCAGGCGCAGGTTGGAGAGAACGAAGCGGTACCTGGCCTCCTCGCCCCGGCTTACCAGGCGGCGCAGGCGGCGGAGGGTCGCTGGGCTGAGGTCGATCTCGGCGGCCAGACGGGACTGGGCGACCAGACCCTCTTCCATCTGACGGGCCAGGTCGGCCTCGTCATCCTTGGTCAGGAGCGAGTAGCGCCCGATATCACCGAGGTAGACCCGGACCAGGTCCTCATCGTCCCGCTCTCGGCCCTTAGCCGCCACCGTGACCTCCAAGCTGGGAGTGAGTCTGCCCGACCCCGCCGGTCCGGCTTATTGGTCCGGACAGGCCCCTTATCGGCCGGAGCGGGCAGAACCTGAACGGTAAGGTCCGCCGGGTGAGCGATTCACCCATAGCCCCCGAGGTGGATTTGACCATGGTCACCATGGTCTTCGACTCCCGGGAGGCCAACGAAGCCGCCGCCGACCGGCTCCTGTCCGTATTGTCCAAGTACGTGGTCGTCTCCCGGGGCCACCCGGGCTGTCGGAATCTGGACCTGTGCGCCTCGGCCACCCGGCCCGGGCGCTACCTGATCATCCAGAAGTGGGAGAGCCCCGACGCCCAGGCCGCCCATTTCGACTCGGCCGAGATGGTGGACATGGCCAAGGCCTGCGAAGGGCTGCTGGAGAAGCGGCCGGACATCGATCTGTTCGTAGGCATCTCGGCCCACGACCTCAACTAAACGGCGGCCTTGGCCGCCTCGGTCTCGGCTACGACCTTCTCGATGTCGGCCCAGGTAAGGCCCTGGGCGCTCCACAACCGCTCGAAGGCGGCATCGGCCACGTCGGTGAAGCCGTGACGGTTCCTGAAGTGGTAAAGCCGGCGGGGCTTGGCCACGTCGTAGCCGAGGCCGGCCAGACGGCCCAGGCAGTAGGCGTCCCAGGCCGTCTGCTGCTGCAGGGTCAAGTCGTTCTCCCCCGGGGCGTCGGCAAAGCCGGGATCCTGGCGGTCCTTGACCCGGAACATGAGCCGGCCCAGCACCTCGGTGACGTTGCGTTCGCTCAGGTGGCGGGGTGCCTTGGGGTCCTCGAATGCGCCCCCCTGGGCCCAGAGGACGATCGGGTCGACGCTGGTGACCCGGGAGCGCCCGAGGGCGCTGGGCTCGTCCACCTCGATGCGAATGTCCGAATCGATCCCGATCTTGGCGGCCAGACCCTCGGCCGCGCTGATGATGCGCTCGGGTTCGAACAGGACCAGGGTGAACTGCGCCGGGTCGACGGTTACGGTGCCCACAGGTTTGTCCTGCGCCTCTCTCTAGATGCCTGGCTTGGTTGCCGCTTGGGTTCTAGCCGAA
>DATLUK010000272.1:0-25778 GCA_035533195.1 Acidimicrobiales bacterium
TCGACGATCCAATAGCCCTGGCCGTCCTGGGTGCCGACGATCTTTTCAGCCGGCTCGACGGAGGGACTGGCTCCCATGGAGCCGTAATAGGTGGCGTCACCGAAGGCGAACACTCCGCCGTCGGCCGACATGAGCCAGTAGCCCTTACCGTCCTGGGTCGGGGCCAGGGACAAGACCGGGGCGCTGAGGTGTTGTCCGCCGGCCGAGCCGGCGAAGGTGGCGTCACCAAAGGAGAACACGCCGCCATCGGACGCCACCAACCAGTAGCCGGCGCCGTCGGCGGTCGGGACTAGGGCGACGATCGGTTGAGCCAGGCGGGTGGCCCCGGTCGAGCCGAAATAGCCGGCGTCACCGAAGGCGAATACCCCGCCATCCCGGGCCACCAGCCAGTAACCCCGGCCGTCGGGCGTGGGGGCAATGCCGACCATCGGCTGGGCCAGGCGCTCGGCCCCGGTGGAACCCCAGTAGGCGGCGTCCCCGTAACTGAACACCCCCCCATCGGCACCCACCAGCCAGTACCCGGCGTTGTCGGGAGTGGGGGCTATGCCGACTATGGGACTGGCCAGCGCCAGGGCTCCGGCTGATCCGTAGGAGCCGGACTGGCCGAAGTTCCAGACTCCTCCACTGGCGTTGGCCAGCCAGAAGGAGGCAGCCGTCGAGGCGTCGGCCGCCGCCGGTGGGGCGCCGGAGATGGTCAGGGACCCCGACAGAACCGAGGCCCCGGCCAGGAAGGGGGCGAAGAAAGTGCGTAGCCGCCGGAACACAGACCATTGCATCGACCCACCGGCCGGAAGCCCTTAGCTATTTGACCGGCCGGCCCTATCGGTCAGGCATGGGACGCCCCGCTCGGGGGGAGTAGACATGCGTGCCGGCGCGCCCTCGGGGAGGCCCAGTGACCAACCCGGCCACCAACGGCTATGAGGAGCAGCGGGCCCGTCTGGCTTCGGCCCGGCTCCGGGCCACGCTCATCCTGGCCGCCGTCAGTGCCCTGTTCATCGTCCTGACCGCCCTCGGCTACGACCACGGGGCGCTGGGCTACCTGCAGGCGGCGGCCGAGGCGTCCATGGTCGGAGGGGTGGCAGACTGGTTCGCGGTGACGGCGTTGTTCCGCCGTCCCCTCGGACTGCCTATCCCCCATACGGCCGTCATCGTCGAGCGCAAGGACCAGTTCGGGGACACCCTCGGCCGTTTCGTCCAGGAGAACTTCCTCAATGCCGAGGTGCTGTCCGAGCGGCTGCGGACCGCCGATGCCCCCCGGCGGCTGGCTGTCTGGCTGAGTGACGGCGCCAACGCCCGGCGGGCGGCCAGTCGGGGGGCCGAGTTGGCCGTGGACCTGGCCGAGATGTTGAGGGAGGAGGACGTGCACGAGACCCTGGCCCGGGAGCTCGACCGCGCCCTGCAGTCCGTCCCCGTCGCCCGGGTGACCGGGCGGGCATTGCGCATGGCCACCGCCGAGGGGCGGCACTCGGCTCTCCTGGACTCACTGCTCACGGGCGTGGACCGCCTGCTGACCGATAACGAAGCCGTCCTACGTGACCGGTTCCACCAGGAGTCCCCGGGTTGGGTGCCGGAGCTGGTCGATGATGCCGTCTTCGAGAGACTGCTCAGGCGCATCCGCCGCTCGTTGCACGAGGTGGCGGTCGACCCGGAACATCGCTACCGACTGGACTTCGACGCCTGGCTGGGGGACTTCACAGATCGGCTGGAGACCTCCAGCGAGTTGGAGGCCCGGGTGGAGGACATGAAGATGGACCTGCTGTCCCAGGTCGAATTACGGGAGCTCACCTCCGGGGTGTGGGCCGACCTCAAGGATCTGCTTCGGGACCAGGCCACCGACCCCCAGTCGGAACTTCGCCTACGCCTGGCCGCAGCCCTGCAGTCCGCGGGGCACCGCCTGGCCACCGACCCGGCCCTCCGGGCGACGGTGGAGCAGGCGGCCCAGACGCTGTTGACTTCCATGGCCGAGCAGTTCCAGGCCGACCTGGCCGGCCTGGTCAGCACCACCATCCAGCGCTGGGACGGACGGGAGACGGCCGACCGGCTCGAGCTCCTTCTTGGACGCGACCTGCAGTTCATCCGGATCAACGGGACCCTGGTCGGCGCCCTGGTCGGCCTCGGCCTGCACGGCCTGGCGGCCCTCATCGGCTGAGGGGCGGCAGGACGGTGAGGACGGTGGCCGGTATCAATCCTCGGTTGGGTCCTCCAGAACCAGATCCCAGCGGTCCATGCAGTCAGAGCAGCGGTAGACAGCCAGATCCCCGGCCCTGGGGGGATCCTCATCTGACCAGGTGGTGAGCAGGTGGGCTCGGCCCCCGCAGTCGACGCACACGATGACCGGATCGGGGATGATCGACCGCCGGCCACTTCCAGAATGGTGGAAGTCGGTCACGCCTGGGTCTGCGGGTCAACGGTCACGGCTCATCCTCTCTCCGGTGATGGGCGCGGATCGTAATCTGGGCCGGCGGCACCGAGGCCGGTCGGTGTGGTCAAGGGGGAAGCGATGACAGAGTCCTACGCCTCAGGAGTCTCCGAGCATCCCCTGCTGGGCGTGACCCTCGGTGCGGCCCTGTCGGAGAGGGCGGCGGACCAACCCGATGACCTGGCCCTGATATCCAGACACCAGGGCATCCGATTGACCTGGCATCAGCTGGACGAACAGGCCCGGTCGGTGGCCCGGGGCCTCATGGCGGCCGGGATCGAGCCCGGTGACCGGGTCGGCATCTGGTCGCCCAGCGCCGCCCAATGGACCCTTCTCCAGTTCGGCTCGGCCATGGCCGGCGCCATCCTCGTCAACATCAACCCCTCCTACCGGGCCGCCGAGCTGCAGTACGCCCTGGCCAAGGTGGGCGTCCGTCTTCTCGTCACCGCTGCGGGGTTCCGGGACGCCGACTACCTGGGGATGATCGCCGAGGTCAGACCCGACTGCCCGCATCTGGAGATGGTCGTCTGCCTGGATCCGCAGGTCGGGGCCAAGGCCGACGCGACCTGGGACGACCTGGTGCGGACCGGCTGGGCGCCGGACGGAGTCCGGTCGGGGACGCCTGAGGCATGGGACGCCGAGCTCGACGTCCGCATGGAGGTCATCGACCCGGATGACCCGGTCAACATCCAGTTCACCAGCGGCACCACCGGCCAGCCCAAGGGCGCCACTCTCAGCCACCACAACATCGTCAACAATGCCGATGTCATAGCTGGCGTGCTCGGGTACGGCCCGGGCGACAAGGTATGTATCCCCGTCCCGCTCTACCACTGCTTCGGGATGGGCATTGGGAACCTCGGCTGCCTGCTCAGCGGATCGACCATCGTGTATCCGGCGGATTCGTTCGACCCCGGAGCCACGCTGGAAGCGATCAGCGAGGAGGGATGCACCTCGATCTACGGGGTGCCGACCATGTTCATCGCCATGCTCGAACATCCCGACTTCGGGTCCTTCGATCTGGCGTCGCTGCGCACCGGGGTCATGGCCGGGGCCCCCTGTCCCATCGAGCTGATGCGCCGGGTGGTCGCGGAGATGCACGCCGAGGAGATGACCATCTGCTACGGCATGACCGAGACGTCCCCGGTCTCGACCATGACCAGGCGGGACGATGACCTGATCAGGCGTACCAGTTCGGTGGGCCGACCCCTGCCCCACACCGAGATCAAGCTGGTCGATCCCGAGACCGGCCGGATCGTCCCCCGGGGACAGCCGGGCGAACTGTGCTCCAGGGGTTACCTGGTCATGTCCGGCTACTGGGACGACGCCGATGCCACCCGCCGTTCGGTGCGCCACGGCTGGATGCACACCGGTGATCTGGCCGTCATGGACGAGGACGGATATCTGAACATCGTCGGGCGCCTCACTGACATGGTGATCCGGGGCGGGGAGAACATCTACCCGCGCGAGGTCGAGGAAGTTCTCTTCGAACACCCCGGCGTGGCCAGTGTCCAGGTGGTCGGCGTCCCCGACGCCAGGATGGGTGAGGAGTTGGCCGCCTTCGTGGTGGTCCGGGCCGGCGCCAGCGTCGACGAGGATGAGATCCGCCAGTTCTGCCGGGCCCGCCTGGCCCGTTTCAAAGTGCCTCGCCACGTCTGTTTCACTGATGAGTTCCCGATGACCGTCACCGGCAAGGTGCAGAAGTTCCGCTTGCGCGACCAGGCCATCGAACGACTGGGCCTCCAGGCCGCCGCCGGCATCGAGACGGCCTGAGGCCTCAGGTTGCGCCCTCAGGTTGAGCCCTCAGGTTTCCCCCTCAGGCTGCGGACCGAGGATGACGGCCTGGTCGGCGCCGAGGCGGCCCTCCCACGGTCCTGATTCCGACGCCGAGTGGCCGGAGAGCTCGATGCGGAAGGGACCGCCCGCCACGTCCACCTCCACCACCGTGGCGCTGAAGTTGACCAGGACCACGAGCTCCTCGGCGGACGTGCTCCGGCGGTAGCCGAGCACTCCTTCCGGGCAGTCGAGAAGGGTCAGGTCCCCGACCCGGAGGGCCTCCCGGGCCCGGCGCAGGGCCAGCAGCCGCCGGTACAGATGCAGGATTCCATCGGGGTCTCGGCTCAGGGCCTCGGCATTGCGGACATCCGGATCCGGAGGCCAGGGCAGCCAGGGCGGCACGGGCCAGCCGTGCCCGGACCCGGACGTCCACGGCACCGGCGCCCGGCAGCCGTCCCGTCCACCCGGGTCGCGAACATCCTCCCCGTTCACCACGGCATCCTCAAGACCCAGCTCTTCACCGGCGTAGAGAAACGGGGTGCCCCGCAGGCTGAGGAGCAGCACTGCGGCCGCCCGGGCCCGCGCCTCGCTGCCGTAACGGGTGCGATGACGGGGGGTGTCGTGATTGGACAGGACCCAGGTGGGCCAGGCCCCCCGGGGCCCCAGAGCGCGCAGGGTCTCGTTGATGCACTGCCTCCACGCCCCCGCCTCCCAAGGGGCGAGCAGGGGCGGGAAGTTGAAGGCCATGTGCAGCTCATCGTTCTGGCCGTAATAGGACGCCACCTCGGCGGTGTCGAGGATGTACACCTCCCCCACCGAGGTCCGCTGTCCCGGGTAGGAATCGAGCAGGCTGCGCATGTCCCTCAACAGGGCGTGGGTTATCCAGCGGTCGGTGATGGCCGGCTGGCGGCCCGGGCCGTCGGGAAGATCGGGGTCCTTACCGATGAGGTGGACCACGTCGATACGGAAGCCGTCCACACCCCGATCGAGCCAGAAGCGCAGGGTGTCGTGCATGGCCGCCGCCACGGCGGGATTGCCCCAGTTGAGATCGGGTTGCTGGGGCAGGAAGCTGTGCAGGTACCACTGGCGCTCACGGGGATCCCAGGTCCACGCCGGTCCCCCGATGAAGGCCGCCCTCCAGTTGTTGGGCGGGCGCCCGGGTCCCGCCCCTTCGCGCCAGTAGTACCAGTCCCGCCGAGGCGAGCTGGGCCCGGAGAGCGATTCGAGAAACCAGGGGTGTTGATCACTGCTGTGGTTGGGGACCCAGTCGATCAGCACCCGCAGACCGAGGCGGTGGGCCTCCTCCAGCAGGCGGTCGAAGTCGGCCAGGCTTCCGAAGAGGGGGTCTACATCGCAGTAGTCGGCCACGTCGTAGCCGTAGTCGGCCATGGGCGAAGTGAAGAAGGGCGAGATCCAGATAGCGTCAACGCCCAGCCAGGCCAGGTGGTCGAGGTGACGGCGGATGCCCTGGAGATCTCCTACGCCGTTGCCGTCGGCATCGGAAAAGCTGCGGGGGTAGATCTGATAGATGACCGCCTCCTGCCACCAGGGGGTGCCCATGGAACTCATCGAAGTCATCGAAGTCATGGGACTTATGGAAGCAGAGTGCCCCGATAGTTCGTTGAGGGCCGGTCAGCCGGGCAGGCTCCGGCTGGATCGTTGTACCGGGGATCGCGGATCCAGGAACCGTTTTGCCAACCCGGGGCCATGGGACCGAGGTTGAGGACCGGGGCCAGCGCCGAATCGACCATCTGACCGAGCTCGGCCGCCCCGTAGGGACACATATGGATGTCGTCCAGCTTTCGGGCCCGTACGAAGGAACCCGACGGCGTCTTCATCCAGACCAGGAAGCGCCCATCCGGGGCGAAGAGGGCGGAGGTGGTCAGGTACGCCGCCCGACCCGGAAAGCCGGATACCGCCTCCTGGGCAGCGGTATCCCAGGCCCGCTCACCGGCCAGGGTGCTGGCCCAGGTCGCCCGCTCGGCCTGCGGGCTCGGAGCGACCGGATAGGGACCGGTGGTCGGGAACTGCAGCAGGACGACGTCTCCCACACCGTCGCCCGGGCTGAGTAATCCGTCCAGGGTGGAGCTGAGGAGAGCCTCATAGCCGACCGGGTCGGCCTGGGCCATGGGGTTGTCCCAGGACCAGGTCCCGATGATCAGCTCCGGCCGGTACTGCCGGATGATCTGCTGGCCGTCCCCGGGCCACAGATGGTCGGTGGTGAGGCCCCAGCCGCCGAAGGAGCTGTTGACCACGACCTGCACGTCTCCGGTGGCCTGCAGGGCGGCGATGATGCCGAGAGAGGAGTCGTTCATGACGCTGTCGCCCAGGATCCAGACCCGCAGCGGGTCTGTCGGGGACGGAGTCCTGCCCACCGGCAGGGACAGATCCAAGCTCTCGGGGACCACCACCCGGGCCACCGGCTTGAGGGCCGCCGTGCCGGCCGCCGCCGGCGTGACCGTGGCGATCAGGAGAGCGAGAGTGGTGGTGGCCACTCCGGCGGGCACCAACAGGCGGCGCCGGAAGCTGGAGAAGTCGGCCTGGCGCAGGGGCCTCTCCAGGCCGTAGTAGCTGAGGCAGCTGAGGCCGAGAATCGCGCCGAGGCGCACGAGGAGCAATGGCGGTCCGGTCAGGCGAGTGTCATTGGCGGTGACGAGGACGATCACGGGCCAGTGCCAGAGGTAGACCGAGTAACTGATCCGGCCCAGCCAGCGAAGTGGGGACAGGACCAGCAGGCGGGCCAGCGGGCCCTCGGGGGCCCGGCTCACTCCGACCACGACCACCAGGGCCGCCAGGGAGATGGCCACCAGGCCCCCGTCCCAGATCCAGCCCGGGGGCCCCCCGGCCACGGCCAGTCCGAATCCCACCACGACGCCGGCGGCCACCGGGGCGAACCGCCAGAGGGGGCCGGTCGATGGCCTGGCCTTACCGGTGGACCTCCCCGACGCGGGACACAGCCAGACGGCGGCGGCGGCGCCGAATAGGAGCTCCCAGGCCCGTGTGTCGGTTCCGAGGTAGGCCCGGTTGAAGCCATAGAGGTGAGCGGCCACCCCCATCCAGCCGGCTGAGACGACGCCTGCGGATAGCGCCGTCCAGCCCACCACGGCCCGTGCCGACCAGCCCATCCGCCGCGCCAACAGGAGGGAGCCCGCCACCACCAGGGGCCACACCAGGTAGTACTGCTCCTCGATGGCCAGGGACCAGGTGTGCAACAGCGGGTCGGGAGCGGCGAACTGGGCGAAGTAGCTGTGACCCACGGCTATCTGCTGCCAGTTGGCGGCGTAGAGCAGGGTGGCCAGGGCCGGAGCCCGTAGTTGGGCCGCCACCACCTCGGGCCCCCCGGCCAGGCAGTAGACGGCCACGGCCCCGAGGAGAGCCAGGACGGCGGGCAGCAGCCGGCGGGCCCGGCGGGACCAGAACGCCCCCAGGGCGACCCGGTCCCGGTCGGCCGCCTCGGACAGGAGCAAGGACGTGATCAGGAACCCGGAGAGGACGAAGAAGATGTCGACACCGAGCCACCCCCCGGGGAGATAGCCCAGGTGGTAGGCCACCACGGCCGAGACGGCCACGGCCCGCACTCCGTCCAGGGCCGGCCAGTACGGCTTGGTCATGCTCCCCGCATCGGCCGCCCGGACCGGATTTCGAGTTTTTGGCGGACCGCCCGGAGCCCTTCGGCTCAGATGCCCATCCGCTCCAGGCTGGCCCGGAAGGCGGCAAAGAGGTCCAGCTCCTTGAGCTCATCGGCGGCCACCCAGCGGGCCTCGGCTGTCTCCCAGGACAGGCGTTCGGGCACGGGGAAGCGCTCGTCCACCTCCAGGATGACCGTCCAGTAGCTCCAGCCCCCGTGGTCATCTTGGTGGACGGACACGACCCGGTAGGCGCCGCCCAAGGGGCCGATCTCCTCCCCGAACTCCCGCAGGGCGCCCTCCAGAGGGCTCTCCCCGTGGTCCAGGGCGCCCCCGGGCACGGCCCAGGAGCCGCCCTGGTGGGTGTGGATGCTGCGACGGGCCAGGAAATACCAGTGGACGCCCTCGGTGTCGATGTGACGAACGAGCACCCCGGCGGCACCGAACCGGCCCCACCGCACGCTGCCGTCGGACACGGTGACGAAACCGTCCCCGCTCCCCCGTCCTCCGCCTCTCAGCGCCACCGGCCCATCATGCCGCGGCCGGCGGGAGCCCGGACCGGGCATCACCGGCACCGGCGGGGGGACATATGCTCCCAACCAGACCGAGTCGACTACCGAGGAGGGCCCAGCGTGGCCGATTACAAACTTCCTGACCTGCCGTATGACTACGCCGCCCTCGAGCCGCACTACTCCGGGCAGATCCTGGAGCTGCATCACGATAAGCACCACGCCGCCTACGTGGCCGGAGCCAACACCACCCTGGAGAAGCTGGCCGAGGCCCGCTCCAAGGAGGACTTCGGCAGCATCGTGGGGCTGGAGAAGACCCTGGCGTTCAATCTTTCCGGCCACGTGCTGCACTCCATCTTCTGGAAGAACCTGAGTCCCGACGGCGGGGACAAGCCCCAAGGGGAACTGGCCTCCGCCATCGATGAGCACCTCGGGTCCTTCGACGGGTTCAAGGCCCAGCTGACCCAGGCCACCACCACCATTCAGGGCTCGGGCTGGGGCGTCCTGGCCTGGGAGCCGTTGGGTCGGCGCCTGGTCATCGAGCAGGTCTACGACCATCAGGGCAACATCGGCCAGGGGGCCGTACCCCTTCTGGTCTTCGACGCCTGGGAGCACGCCTTCTACCTGCAGTACAAGAACGTGAAGGCTGATTTCGTGACCGCGCTGTGGAAGATCGTCAACTGGTCCGACGTGGCGGAGCGCTTCGGTTCGGCCCGCTCCCTCAGCATCAGCTGAGTCCGGGCGTCCCTCCGAGGAGGGCACGGAGGCCGGCCACGGCCAGGTCGTCCGGGACGGCGTCGGGATCCAGCCGGCGCTGCATCTCCAGGCCCACCATGAGGCCTATGACCAGGGTGGCCAGGCGGGCGGCCTGATCCTGGCTGCGCTCGGCGCCGGCCTGCAGCAGGCCACCGGCCAGGGAGTCGGCCAGGCGGGCGCGGACATCGGCGTAGCGGTCCGCCGCCGCCCCTGTGGCCTCGGGCTGGCGGCAGGCATAGAGCCACAGCTCGTGCTCGAGGAGCATCCACTGCTGGCCTCCTGCCGCTCGGGGGGCGGCGAAGTTGGCCCACAGTGACCTCAGCCGCTCGTCCGGGTCATCGGTGCCGGTCAGGTCGGCCAGGGTGGCGTTGGCCGTGGCCTCCTTCCATTCATCCAGGAGGGCGACTATGAGGCCGTCCTTGTCCCCGAAGTGGTCATAGAGGGCCCCTGAGGTGCGGTCGGCGGCGCCGGCCATCGCCTCCACGGTGGCCCCGGCCACGCCGCGGTCGGCCACCACCGAACGGGCGCCGTCGAGCAGCCGTCGGCGGGTCTCGGCCCGCCTTTGCTCCTGGGTCCTACTCACCCCGCCAACTTACATCAGCTTCATTACATATATAGTGCCACGGAGATAAGCCCGTGGCCGGGGGGCCCACGGCTCAGGAGGATCCATGCGCACCGCTCTATGCGACACCTTTGGCGTCGAGTACCCGATCTTCGCCTTCAGCCACTGCCGCGACGTGGTGGCGGCGGTGAGTAAGGCCGGGGGCCTGGGCGTGCTGGGTGCGGTGGGCTTCAGCCCCGAGCAGCTTCAGATCGAACTGGAGTGGATCGACGACCATGTCGATGGACGGCCCTACGGCGTCGACACGGTAATGCCCCAGAAGGCGGTGGACGTCCACGGCTCCTCCCCAGAAGACCTGCTGGCCCAGATCCGCTCGATGATCCCCGAGCGCCATAAGGCCTACGTGGAGGAGCTGATCGAGCGCTTCGAACTCCCCGCGCTGCCCGA
Source organism: Acidimicrobiales bacterium (assembly GCA_035533195.1). GTDB lineage: Bacteria > Actinomycetota > Acidimicrobiia > Acidimicrobiales > JAJPHE01 > DAHUYE01. The sequence continues at coordinate 10,093 of DATLUK010000272.1, forward strand.
GGGCGAGGCCCCCGGCGGCGTGCTCGGCTGGGCCGAGGATGTAGCCCGCCGCCATGTCGAAGTAGCCCTGGCCCACCCCATCTGTCTCATCGCCAACGCCCTCGGCTCTCCACCGGCTGACGTCATAGGAGAGGCTCACTCCCGTGGGATCAAGGTGGCCGCCCTGGCGGGTAAGGCTCAGCACGCCCAACGCCATGCCAACAACGGTGTCGACATCATCGTGGCCCAGGGTTATGAAGCGGGGGGCCACACCGGTGAGGTCTCCACCATGGTGCTGGTGCCCGAGGTGGTGCGGGCGGTGGCGCCCACTCCGGTGCTGGCCGCCGGGGGCATCGGCAGCGGCGCGCAGATAGCCGCCGCCCTCTCGCTCGGGGCCCAGGGAGCCTGGATGGGCTCGGTGTGGCTGGCCACGGCCGAGTCCAACTCCAGTCCCGAGGGCATCCAGGCCTACATGGACGCCACCTCCTCGGACACCGTCCGCTCCCGCTCCTACACGGGCAAGCCGGCCCGGATGCTGCGCAACGCCTGGACCGACGCCTGGGAGGATCCAGCCGGGCCCGGCGCTCTGGGAATGCCGCTGCAGAACATCCTGACGGCCGAAGCCAACGCTCGCATCGCCCGCTCCCACCGCAAGGACCTGGTCTTCGCTCCGGTGGGCCAGATAGTCGGGAGCATGAACGAGGTCCGTACCGTCCGGGAGGTCGTCTTCGGGATGGTCGAGGAGTACATCGAGACAGTCGAGCGCCTCGGCTCCAGCCTCAGCTCCCCCGAGCCGGCCTGACAACCGAACAGAACCGAACAGAACAGACAGGACACTCCAACCGTCATGCCCCCTACCGCCATCGCCTCCGTCGAGCAGATCGATCTTCTGGATCGTGACGCCTTCGCCCTGGGAGTGCCCCACTCCTGGTTCACCTACCTGCGTGCCAACCATCCCGTGTATCACCACCCCGAACCCGACGGGCCCGGGTTCTGGGTCTTCAGCCGCTACGCGGATGTCGTGGCCATCGGCCGGGACGGGGTGACCTTCTCCTCCGACCAGTCCAAGGGCGGGGTCATCGGCCTGGAGGAGCCAGTGGTGGCGCCGGCCGACTTCGGTGACGCCAAGATCATGCTGATGATGGACCCGCCCCAGCACACCCGCTACCGGAAGCTGGTCAACCGCGGCTTCACGCCCCGGATGATCAACGCCCTGGAACAACACATCCGCGACATGACCGTCAAGCTGCTCGACGAGGCGGTGGCCAAGGGCGAGGTCGACTTCGTGGTGGATGTGGCAGCCGAGCTTCCCCTGATGGTGATAGCCGAGCTGATCGGCGTGCCGATGGAGGACCGACACAAGCTCTTCGACTGGAGCAACCGCATGGTCGGCAGCGAGGACCCCGAATATGCCGTCAGCGAGGACCAGGCCGCCAGCGCCCAGATGGAGATGTTCGCTTACGCCAACCAGCTGGCCGAGGCCAGGAGGAGCGCACCGAAAGACGACATCATCTCCGTTCTTCTGGCCTCGGAGATCGACGGTGACGCCCTCACCGAACTGGAGTTCAATCTGTTCTTCATGCTGCTGGCCGTGGCAGGCAACGAGACGACCCGCAACGCCATCGCCCACGGCATGAACGCTTTCCTGGAGAACCCGGACCAGTACCGCCGCTTGGTGGAACAGCCGACCGAGCTCATCAACTCGGCCACCGAGGAGATACTCCGGTGGGCCTCACCGGTCATGTACTTCAAGCGCTACGTCACCAAGCCGACCAAGGTTGGTGGCCAGGCCCTCAGCCCGGGGGAAAAGGTCAGCATGTGGTACGTGTCGGCCAATCGGGACGAGGACGTCTTCAGCGATCCGTTCGCCTTCGATATCTCGCGGGATCCCAATCCGCACATCGCCTTCGGAGGCGGTGGCCCCCATCACTGCCTGGGGTCGAACCTCGCCCGTATGGAAATCCGGGTGCTCTTCGAAGAGCTGGCCCGGCGGGTGCCCGAACTCGAGGCTCTCGAGGCGCCCCAACCCCTTCGGTCCAACTTCATCGGAGGGATCAAGCACCTGCCGGTGAGACTCAAGACCGCCTGAGGAACGAGGAGCCCGAGCCCGTCTACTCAGATGCTGACGGCCTTCTTGAGCTCAGCCATGGCGACCTCGAAATCCTCGGCCAGGTCCCAGATGTCGGGGATCGACTCCCGGCAGGCGATCAGGCCGATGTCGACGCGGTCCATGTAGCTCATCACCGTCACATTCAGCCCGGCGCCTTCCATGATCGGTCCCAGAGGCGCCATCACCGCCAGCTTGGCGCCGGCCATGTAAAGCGGGAACGGCGGACCGGGCACGTTGGAAATGATGACGTTGTGGATGGGTCGGTGTCGATCAGCCAGGTTCATCTCCGAGTACAGGCGCATAGCCCGGCCGAACGACCCCGGAGCGGCAAACTCGGCCCAGTTCTGCAGCACGTCGGCGCCCATGGCGTGATGTTCCTCCTTGGCCCCCTTGGTCGACTCAGCTATGGCCCGCAGACGATCGGCGGGATTCTCCAGGTCGGTGGCCAGGGAGACGAACATGGCCGAGACCTGGTTGGCTCCTTCCGGGGCGCTGGAGTCGTCCGAGCGCACCGATACGGGCACCACGCTGACCAACGACGCCTCGGGAAGGCCGCCGTGGTCGGCCAGGTAGCGGCGTAGGGCTCCCGAGCACAGCGCAAGCACCACGTCGTTGACGGTCGTGCCGAAGGCGTTCTTTACCGCCTTGATGTCCTCCAGGGCCAGGGTGCCCACCGCCACGGCCCGGTGGGCGGTGATGGCGCCATTCCATGGCGTGCGGGGGGCGGAGAAGGGACTGGCCATGCCCGAGCCACCCTCCCGCCGCCGCCGGGCCAGGCCTCCGATCGAGCGGGCCGTGCCGACCAGGGTGGACGCCAGCCGGGCCGGCTGGCGCGCCATCGATCCGGCGGCGTAGGTCAACAACTCCAAGTCGGAGGGGAACCTCTCCACCGCACGCGTCTCGGGGACCGGCTCGGGGGCTGGCTCGGCCTCGAGATCGAACAGATGGACCATCACCTCGGCCCCGGTCACACCGTCGATCAGAGAGTGGTGGACCTTGGCCAGGATGCCGATGCGCCCTTCCTCCAGGGCCTCGACCACCCACATCTGCCACAGGGGCCGGCTCCGGTCCAGGGGACGGCTGACGAAGTCACCGGCCATCTCGCACAGTTCCCGCACGCTGCCTGGCGCCGGAGCCGCCATCCGCCGGACGTGGAAGTCGATGTCGAAGTCGGGATCCTCCACCAGGACCGGATGATGGAGGCGGAACGGCACCTGGGCGAGCCTGCGGGTGAACATCGGTATGCGAGGCAGACGGGCCTCGATCAGAGACTTGATGGCTTCGAAGCGGTAGCCGCCCTTCATAGAGGCGGTGTCGAACACCCCGACCAGAGCCACATGCATGTGCTGGCTGGGGGTTTCGGCGTAGAGGAACGCCGCGTCCAACCCGGTCATCCGCTGCATGGATCCCTTTCTGGCCCGGGCTAGGGGCCCAGGCGGTTCAGATAGAGATTCTGCCTGGTCGGGTCCCGACCTGCCCAAGCGAGCTCCCCGGCCCTGGGCGGTTCCGCCCAGCGGTAGGGAACCAGGACCTACCCGCGCACCGGGGGCTACCGTCCGACCGGTGATCCTGGACCGCTTCCGCCTCGACGGCCGGGTGGCCATGGTGACCGGGGGGAGCCGGGGTATTGGCGCCGCCTGCGCCCTGGGCATGGCCGAGGCGGGGGCCGACCTGGTCATCTCCGCCCGCCAGGCCGACTCGCTGGCCGAGGTGGCAGCGCGTATCGGCTCCCTGGGACGCCGGGTCGAGGTGGTGGCCGCTGACCTATCCGATCTGGAAAACCTGCCCAGGCTGGTGGAGGCCGCCTCGGCGGCTTATGGCCGCCTCGACATAGTCGTCAACAACGTGGGCGGCACCGCCCCCAGGCCGTTCCTCAATACCAAGTCCCGCCATCTGGGCGACGCCTTCGCCTGGAACGTCCTCACTGCCTATGAGCTGACCCGGGCCGCCGTCCCGCTCATGCTGGAAGGCGACGGCGGGGCCGTGGTCAACATCTCCTCCGCCGCCGGACACCTGCCCGAGCGGGGCTATCTCGCCTATGGAACGGCCAAGGCCGCCCTGGACGCCCTGACCCGATTCCTCGCCGCCGACCTGGGCCCCCGCATCCGGGTCAACGCCGTCGCTCCCGGGGCCATCGAGACCGAGGCCCTGGCCCCCATGTTGGAAGGCTCCATCCGGGACGGCATCATCGCCCGGACCCACACCCGACGCCTGGGCCGACCCGAGGATATAGCTGCGGCGGTGGTCTTCCTGGTCTCGGAGGCCGGCAGCTTTGTGAGTGGGAAGGTCCTGGAAGTAGACGGAGGCACCGAGGCCAACACCGTCCCACTCGGCCTGGCCGATCTCTAGCGGAACGCCGGAGGCGGCGTTACATCGGTCCTGACCGATGGGCCTATGAGCGCGCCGGCTCCGAGGCCGGCGGTCCGGGCTAGGAATCCAGGCCGAGCACCCGCAGGGCGTTGCCCCGTAGGAACTTGGGCCACACCTCGTCCTTTAGCGGCACTCCGTTCATCTCGGTCATTATCCGCTCGAGGGAGAGGCCCATGGGGAAGTACCCGGCGTAGATGATCTTGTCCGCGCCCCGGGTGTTGGCGAAGTCGATGACCGCCTTCGGGTAGTAGCGGGGCGCGAAGGCACTGGTCGAGTAGTGCAAACCCGGCCATTTGAGCATGAGCTTGACGGCCAACTCGGTCCAGGGCTCGCAACCGTGACGAGTGACGAAAACCAGCTCGGGGAAATCGTACATCACCTCGTCGATGAGCTCGACGTGCTGGGGAGCGAAGCGCAAACGGGGTCCGGGGACGCCGGCGCAGCAGAAGATGGGCAGGCCCAGCTCCACGCACTTCGCGTAGATGGGATACATCTTTTTATCGTTGATGGCCACCTGGGGGAAGGTGCCGGACGGAAAAGCGGTTACCGCCCGTACCCCGTAGGTCTCGTACAAGCGGACCAGCTTGCGGATCGCCTCCATGCCCTCGTTCGGCTCACAGCCGGCAGAGGGGATGAAACGGTCGGGGTGGAGCTTGAGGGCGGTCTCACCGCTGCCGTCCTCCCCGCCGATCCCGATCAGACCCCTTTCCACTCCCCAGCGGTCCATCTCCTGAAGGGTGAAGGAGACCGGGTCGCTGGTGTGGATGTCCTTGTTCGGGACATGCTTGAACATGTACTCGGCCGGAAACGAGAACTCCTCCTTCGACTGACGGTCCTTGGTCTGGCGGGTAATGAAGGCATAGGTCTCGGCCATGTGATCCCCGTGGGGAAAGGCGATCATGGTGTCGACCACTCCGATTCCGTCCGGCATTCCCATCGGATGCTCCCTCCCGAGCTCGGCAGCCAGGTGACTGACTGGAACACGTTCTACTACAATTCGGGCCACACCCCTGCCGTCCGGAACGGTCCCTCAATCCGGTTGGAGGGAATCCTTGAGCGGGCCGGTCGGATAGGTCGGCTGCATCTGCTCGGCCAGATAGCCGGGCCCGGCCGCAGTGGGCACGAACCAGCCCGTGGGGCACATGGTCAGCACCTCGACCAGGCTAAAGCCCTCCCCCGACATCTGGGTCTCGAACGCCCTTTTGAGATATCGCTTGGTCTGGGCGACCCCCCCGGCCGTGTTGACCGCGCCCCGGGCCACGTAAGCGGCGCCGGGCATGGCCGCCACCAGCTCGGTCACCGGCACGGGGTAGCCGTGGAACTCCGGCGCCCGTCCCTCCAGGCTGGTCTTGGTCCTCTGGCCCACCACACTGGCGGCCGTCATCTGGCCCCCGGTGTCCCCGAACACGCCGTTGTTCAACATGATGGCGGTGATCTTCTCGGCTCGGGCGGCGGCGTGCAGCACCTCGGCCAGACCCTCAGAGGCCATGTCCCCGTCTCCCTGGAGGGTGAACACGGCGGCCTGGGGCTGGACCCGCTTGACTCCGGTGGCGACAGCCGGGGCCCGGCCGTGCAGGCACTGCAGGAAGTCGATGTCGGCCATCCTGACGATGTTGGTGTAGCAGCCGTGGCCCACCACCCCGATAGCCCGTTGGGCCAGGGACAGCTCCTCGATGACCTCCAGGAGAATTCGCCAGGCCACCGGATGTCCGCAGCCCGGACAGAGGTGGTGGTCCTCGGATACCTGCAGGCCGGCCCGGGCGGACGCAACCTTGTGAGCGCCCTGGATGCCGGCCGTCCCTGCCGATGGTCCGGTCATGGACTGGCCTCCGGCCCCGCAGCAATTGCCTCCATGACCCTCGATCGTATGGCGGCCACGGTCAGGAGATCTCCCTGTCTCATGCCCGAGGAATCGATGCTGACTCCGCCGATGAACCGGACCGGCACCTGTCCCCGGACGGCCAACCGGACGTCATCCACCATCTGGCCGGCATTGACCTCGTAGACCAGAACCCCGCGGGCTCTGCCGGCTGCCTCGTACAGGGCGGGCTCGGGGAAGGGCCACAGGGTGATCGGGCGGAACGAGCCCACCCGGACGCCCTCGGCGCGCAGCTCCTCGACCACGTAGTCGATGAAGGGGCCGGCGGTGCCGAAAGAGACGATCACCCACTCGGCGTCCTCACACCGGAAGGACTCGTGACGGGCCTCGACATCGGCCATGGCGGCAAACTTTTCCGCCAGGCGTCTCCAGTGCACATCGGGTCCCGGCCCGGGAGCGTCGTCCCGGCCCATGGCCCAGGTCCAGATCTGGCGGGCATGGCCCGTACCCCCGGCGGTGCCGTCCAGAGCCCAACTCTTGTCCGGCAATGGGCCGAAGTCGAGTGGGGCGACATCGACGCTCATGTGGGTGTGGGCCACGAGGTAGTCCCCGTACAGGCAGACCGGAGCCCGGTAGGTCTCGGCCAGGTGGAAGAGGAGCTGGGTATGGGTGACGGCCTCGACCACGTCCTTGGGCGCCAGGGTCAGGGTCCGGTAGTCGCCCCATCCACCGCCCCGCGTCGCCTGCCAGTAGTCCTGTTGGCCCCGGGCCATGTTGAACACGACCAGGGGAACCTCGTTGAGGGCGGCCTCGGCTATCGCTTCCTGCATCAGGGCGATTCCCTGCCCACAGGATCCCGTGGCCGCCCGGGCCCCGGCCGCCCCCGCTCCCAGGGCCATGTTGACCGCCTCGATCTCCGAATCGGCGTTGATGCATGTGCCTCCGACGTCGGGCATCTTGGCGCTCATGGCCTCCAGCAGGTCGGTGAACGGCAACATCGGGTAACCGGCAAAGAAACGGCAACCGGCGGCAATGGCTGAATCCGCTATCGCCCGCGATCCCTGCAGCAGGGAGGCGGTCACGGCGCGACCTCGGCGGCCGCCACCGGGGGCGGGGGAATCCCGATGGACCGCGGTCGGTCGTACTTGTACACCTCGAAGACGTAGTCGGGACAGACGGCATGACAGGCCTGGCAGCCGGTGCAGCCGGGTGACAGGAGTGGATAGCGATAGCCGGTGTGGTTCACCTCCGTGGACATGTGCAGGACGGCGGGCGGACACGCCGGAATGCACAGTTCACAGCCCTTGCACCGTTCCACGTCGATGGTGACCGTGCCCCGGCTCACCACCACCGGCGTCATCGTCCGGCCCCGGCCCACAGATTGGCGGCGCCGGCTTCGGCCGCGTCCGCCCCGGAGCGGATGGCGATCTCGTTGGCCCGGATGTGCTCGCGCCGGTAGGGCGGAACCAGCTCGGTCATGGCCGCCACGATGGCATCGATCGACGCCAGGGAGGTGACCGAGGCGAAGGCCCCCAGCAGGACGAAGCCGGCCGCCATCGGCGCCCCCGCTTCGGCCGCCATGGCTGTGGCCGGTATACCTAGCGTCCGGAAATCAGCCGTCCCGTCCAGATCCACGGCGGGACCGATCACGGTCGTGTTGAAGACGACTGGGGCGCCGGGGCGCAGGCGGTCCCTCACGGGTGGCCAGTAGGCGTGGTGCATCACGTAGGCCGAGCCGGCACTGGGCAGGATGGGCAGGGACCGCAACCCGGTATCGGCCACGACCACCGACGCCTCGGTCTGGCCGCCCCGCATCTCCCCGCCGTAGTGGGCCGACAGCATGGCCTGGCGCCCGTCAGCGGTGGCCGCCATGGCCAGGGCCTTGGCGCACAGCTGCACGCCCTGACCGCCGATGCCGGTGAGAAGGACCTCGACCTGCACCCGGCCACCGTACCGGCTTGGGCTCGCTCCGGGGCGATGGCCGCGTTCCAGGCAGCGGACCGGCCCCGTGGCCGCCAGGCCGGCCACGTGGGAGCATCTGCCTATGGCTGCCCTGAGAGACAAGAAGATCCTCGTTACTGGGCTCACCGGTTCCGTGGGCTACCCCGTGGCCCGGCGGCTGGCGGCCGATAACGAGGTCTGGGGCGCGGCCCGGTTCAGCTCTGCCCGGCGCCGGGCCCGCCTGGAGGAGGCCGGCATCACCTGTGCTGAGATCGATCTGGTGGTGGCCGACTTCGGGGCCCTTCCGGACGACTTCGACTACGTCCTCAACTTTGCCGTCCTCCATCCGCCCGACTTCGACACCGCCCTGGCTGCCAACGCCGAGGGAATCGGCCTGCTCATGGCCCATTGCCGGCGGGCCACGGCTGTGCTGCACTGCTCGTCCACGGGCGTCTACCAGCCCGACGGTGCTCATCCCTTCAAGGAATCCGACCCCCTGGGGGACAACCACCGGGCGGCCGGCCTGACCACCTACAGCATCAGCAAGATCGCCGCCGAAGCGGTGGTCCGCTGCACCGCCCGCATGCTGGACATACCCACCACCATCGCCCGGCTCAACGTCCCCTACGGGGACAGCTGGGGTTGGCCGCGCATGCACGCCGAGATGATGGCTGCGGGCACCGACATCGCCTTGCACACGGAGGAACCGAACGTCTTCAACCCCATCCATGAGGACGACATACTTGGCCTGATCCCGGGCCTATTGGATGCGGCCGCCGTTCCTGTCACAGTCGTGAACTGGGCTGGCCCTGACACGGTCAGCGCCGAGGAGTGGTGCCGCTACGTCGGCTCCATCATCGGAGCCGAACCGCACTTCACCCGAACGCCCGCCGCCATCTCCAGCGTGGCCGTCGACGCCACCCGCATGGTCGAACTGATCGGTCCAGCTCGGGTGGACTGGAAAGAGGGCTTCCGGCGCATGGCCGAGGATCTGCTCGCCTCCCGGTCCCGATAGCGGGCGGTCGGTGGCCTCTTCCGACGTCCTGGCCGACCGGATGGCCATCGAGGACCTGGTGGCCGCTTATGCCGACGCCGTCGACCGGCAGCGGTGGGAGGACCTGGATGGGCTGTTCAGTCCCGACGCTCTAATCGACTACACGGCCACCGGGAGCATCCGGGGGACGGTGGCTGAGCTCAAGAGCCATCTGCAGGCGGTTCTGCCGATGATGCTCTCCTATCAGCACCTGATGGGACGGACCATCCTGTCCCTGCACGGGGATGAAGCCGAGGGGGCCACCATCTGCTTCAACCCGATGGTCCTCGACACCGGAGCCGACCGCGGACCGACGGTCTTCTTCTGCGGTCTGTGGTACCACGACCGCTTCGTCCGCTCGGCCGGCAGCTGGCTCATCTCGGCCCGGACCCAGGAGCTGTCCTACTTCCACAACTTCCCGGGCGGTCTTCCCCCCGGCGCCCAGCCCTACCGAGCGGCCGAGGACGCCCAGTGATACAGGCGGTGGCTCACTGGGCCGTTTCCTTGACGTCCTTCCTCATCCAGCCGCCCCCAGCCCGGTCCCGATGAAGAGAGGGAGGAGCTCGCGGCGGAGGAGCTTCCCGGTCGAGGTTCGGGGCAGGGCCTCCAGGACGAGGACCCGGTCCGGGCGCTTGTAGCCCGGCAGCCGCTCGGCACAGAAGGCCAGGACCTCTTCGGCGGTGAGGTTCATTCCAGGGCGGGGGACCACGGCCACGGCAACGGCCTCTCCCCACTCCTCATCCGGCACGCCCACGACGCCAGCTTCGGACACGGACGGATGCTCGTAGAGGGTTGATTCGACGTCCTCGGGTGAGATGTTCTCCCCGCCCCGAATGATGAGATCTCCCGCCCGTCCACCGAGGAACAGATACCCGTCGTCATCCAGATAGCCGAGGTCCCCGGTGTGGACCCAACCCTCCTCATCCAGGGCCCGGGCCGTGGCGGTTGAGCTCGCCCCCCAGTACCCGGTCATGGTCCGCCCGGTGAGGATCTGCACCTCACCGATGGAGCCGGCCGGAAGAGGGACGCCGGCCTCATCGACGATGCGCAGCTCCACGTCATCGACCGCCCGGCCCACCGAAGCCAGGCGGCGCAGGCTGGCTTCCACGTCCTGGTCCGATCCCGGGGGGCGGTGGTCGTCCGGACCGAGGACGGTGACGGTCGAGGTCGTCTCGGTCTGGCCGTAGGCACCGGAAAAGCCCACTGAGGCCGGGAACAGCTCCAGGGCCCGCCGGATGACGGTGGGGGGCATCGGGGCGGCCCCGTAGGTGACCAGCTCCAGGCTGGAGAGGTCACGGTCCGCGATGTCGGGCTGGCTGATGATGCGGGACAGCATGGTGGGTACCACGAAGGCGCTGGTGACCCGATGCTTCTCCACCGCCGCCAGCCAGTCGGCGGCGTCGAACTGCGGTAGGACCACCACGGTGCGCCCCGAGTAGATGGAGGACAACAGCGAGGAGATGGCGGCTACGTGGTGAAGCGGAGCCGATAGAAGCATCCGGCCCCGGTCGGTGCCGTCGGCGCACTCGATGCGTCCCATGACGTAGCCGCCCAGGGCGCCGTGGGTGAGCATCACCCCTTTGGGTAAGGAGGTGGTGCCGCTGGTGTAAAGGATCACAGCCACGTCATCGTCCTCGACGTCGGCCACCACCTCACCCGCATCGGCATCGGCAGAGATCAGCCGGTCCCGGTAGTCCCCGTCCAAATACACGACCGGCAGGCCGTCGGGTACCGCCGCCGCTATCAGGTCCCGATAGCGCTCCTCACTGAAGAGGACCCGCGTGCCGGAGTCGGCCAGCAGGTGGGCCAACTCATCCCCTCGGGCCCGGCAGTTCATGGGTACCGACACCGCCCCGAGGATGGCCACGCCGAAGAGGGTCTCCACGTACTCGGCCGAATTGGTGGCGAAGATCCCGACCCGGTCGCCCGCCCTCACACCCAGGGCGGCCAGGGTCCCAGCCACCCCACCGGCGGCCCGGCGCAGGTCGGCGTAGCACTCCTGTCGAACCCCGACCAGGGCGGAGGCTTCCGGCGTGATGGAGGCCGGGATGTCGAGCAGCATGGCCAGGTTCAAGTTGGAATCCTCCGCTTCCGGCGTTTCGATCGGGCCCCGCACCGCTGCCCCGGGGCATGGTCAAACTAGAACGGATTCCTGTTTACGGGCCATTCCCCGACCGGGGCCCGGATCATCCGGTGGTCGTCCCGATGTAGGCCCGTACGACCTGATCTCCCACCTCATCGGGAGAATCCCTCCACTTCGATGCGACCGTTGACCATCACGGCCGCCCGTTGGGCCACGGCCAGGGCTGCCTCGGCAAACTGCTCGACCATGAGCACGGACAGGCCCTCGGCCTGGACCATGGCCGAGATGGCGCCATAAAGCTGACCCCAGCCCTGCCACAGCTGCCAGAGCAGATAGGCCATGAACATGCCCATGGCCCCGTGGGCGAAGTTGAAGATCCCGGTGGTGTTGAAGGTGACCACCAGTCCGCTGGCGCTGACCGCGAACATCGACCCCATGACGATGCCCACCACCAACTGACTGGACAGCTCGCTAACGCCAGAGTTCTCCCTTTTGACCAGAATTCAGTCCCGGGGCACGCCGAGGCTGGAGCGCCCGTCGGTCTTCCACCAGTCGGCGGTGATCACCGCTCCACCCTGAGCGGGCGGCTTCCTCATTTCGAGCTCCTCGTAGACCCGACGGTATCCGGTGTGCTCGATCAGCCAGCGGCCGTCCGTCTTGCGGTAGCGATCGCGGTAGTAGGCCGCCCCTCTGATGGTGTAGCCGGCGTCGGGATCGATGACCACATCCTCGAGCGCCCACACCCCGACAGCCCGCTCCTCCGATTGCAGTTCGATCTCCGGATGGTGGCACTTGTGACTGGTGAGCTGGGTGGCCAGGGCCCCACGGAGGAAGTCGATGATGCTGTCCCGGCCCTTGAAGTTCAGGTTCCCCCCGGCGTAGCTGGCACTGGCATCCTCGGTGAAGACGGTGGCCAACTCGTCCCACAATTTGAGATCCAAGCAGCGTAGATAGCGGTACTTGAGCCCTTCTATAGCCCGCAGTTCACCAAGATCAGCGCTGTCCACAGCTCTCCTCCGCCAATGTTCGTGGCCCACTCAACGGAGATACCGACTGAGGCACTCCGCCACGCAGGCAGGCTTGTCCGATCCTTCCATCTCCACCGTCACCACCATGGTGGTCTGGATCCCACCGGGAACATCTTGGACGGCGGTGAGCTCGACCCCGGCCCGGAGGCGGGCGCCCGCCGGCACCGGGCTGGGAAACCGCACCCGGTCGGCTCCGTAGTTGATTCCCATGCTCACTCCGCTCACCTCCACCACCTGCGGGAGCAGTTGGTTGACCAACGAGAGAGTCAGATAGCCGTGGGCGATGGTGGTGCCGAACGGTCCGGCCGCGGCCCGTTCCGGGTCCACATGGATCCACTGGTGGTCGCCCGTAGCTTCGGCAAAGAGGTCTATCCGCTCCTGGGTGATCTCCACCCACGGGCTCCAACCCAGGTGACGACCAACCGCCGACCTGATCCCCTCGATCCCATCGATGACGGTGCTCATCCCACCCTCTGGCACCGGAGCAGACGCACACGGGCCGGCCGCTGCGATGATACGCACGGTGGCCGCCTCCCTCCATACTCCCTTCTGCGCCCTGGTCGGCGTCCGCTACCCCATCGTCCAGACGGGCATGGGCTGGGTGGCCGGCGCCCGGCTGACCAGCGCCACCTCGGAGGCTGGTGGTCTCGGGATACTGGCCTCGGCCACCATGAGCTTTGGGGAACTGACCCAGGCCGTGGCTGAAGTCCGGTCGCGCACCTCTGCACCCTTCGGCGTCAACCTGCGCTCCGATCATGCCGAGGTGGGCAGATTCGTCGATCTCCTGGTGGCCGAGGAGGTGGCCGTTGCCAGCTTCGCCCAGGCACCCGATCCCCATCTGATCGGGCGCCTGCGGGCCGGTGGTGTGATCTGCATGCCGACCGTGGCCGCCCGGCGCCACGCGGAAAAGGTGGCCGCATGGGGCGTTGACGCCGTCATCGCCCAGGGCCACGAAGGAGGCGGCCACACCGGCCCGGTGCCGACCTCCCTTCTGCTACCCGATGTGGCGGCCGCCGTTGACATCCCCGTGCTCGGCGCCGGCGGTTTCAAGGACGGCCGCGGCCTGGTGGCCGCCCTTGCCTGGGGCGGAGCCGGGATCGCCATGGGAACGCGCTTCCTGCTGACGGCCGAGAGCACCGTGCCCGACCCCATCAAGGCCATGTACCTGGCTGCGGCCGTCACCGACACGGTGGTAACCACCGCGGTGGACGGAGTCCCCCAGCGGGTCATCCGTACTCCCCTGATCCAGCGCCTGGAGGCATCCTTTCCTCCGGCCGCGGCGCTGCGCTCGCTGAGCAGCGCCCTGCGCCTTCGGCGTCTCACCGAGACGGGGCTGGTCGATCTGGTCAAGGAGGGCCTGGCCATGCACCGCGACAGCGGGCTCAGCCTCAGGCAGGTGGCCATGGCCGCCAATGCCCCCATGCTTACCCGGGCTTCGCTGGTGTTGGGCAACACCGATGCGGGCATCCTGCCCACCGGGCAGGTGGCCGGCCTCATCGACAGCCTGCCCACCGTGGCCGAGGTGATCGAGTCGATCATGACCGAAGCGGCCCAGGTGATCAGCGGGCTCGGGCGCGGCATCGAGCCGGGTATCTCCACTGGCGGGCAGGGCCCGGCGGCCGATATCCCCGGGTGAATCTCGCCCCGAGCCCGGAGGAAGAGCGATTCCGCGCCGAGGTGCGGGAATTCCTGGAGTCCTCTCTGAACGGGGAGTTCCAAAGACTGCGGGGGTGCGGCGGGCCGGGTCGGGAGGACGAGATGGTCGAGGGCCGCCGGGCCTGGGAGGCCCATCTTGGGCGTCACGGGTGGAGCGGAACGGCCTGGCCGGTCGAACACGGCGGCCGGGGCCTGGCCCTGGTGCAGCAGGTGGTGTTCCACGAGGAGTATGCCCGGGCCCGGGCTCCGGGTCGGCTCGGCCACATCGGGGAAACCCTGGTCGGTCCGACTCTGATCGCCTTCGGCAACGCCGGACAGCAGGCCCGCTTCCTGCCCCCGATCCTGGACGGCCGGGAGCTGTGGTGCCAGGGCTACTCAGAGCCCGGGGCCGGATCGGACCTGGCCGCGGTGGCCACCCGGGCGGAGCTCAAGGGTGACCGGTGGATCATCAACGGCCAGAAGGTGTGGACCTCTTCGGCCCACCTGAGCGACTGGTGCTTCGTGCTGGCCCGGACCGATCCGGGCGCGGCCCGGCACCGCGGCCTCAGCTACCTCCTGGTGCCTATGAGACAGCCCGGCGTCACCATCCGGCCCATCGTGCAGCTGACCGGGACTCATGGGTTCAACGAGGTCTTTTTCGAGGACGCCAAGACCGACGCTGCTCAGGTGGTCGGCGCGCCCGGTGACGGCTGGCGGGTGGCCATGGGGACCCTGGCCTTCGAGCGGGGCGCGTCGACCCTGGCCCAGGTCCTGGACTTCCAGAACGAGTTCGACACTGTGGTCGAGGCCGCTCGGGCGGCAGGGACGCTCGGGGATCCCCGGCTCCGCCAGGTACTGGCTTCGGTATGGATCCGGCTGCGGATCATGCGATTCAACGCCCTGCGAGTGCTGGCTGGCGACCCCTCCGGCGCCTCTTCGGAGGGTCCCGCCACCATCACCAAGCTGTACTGGTCGGGCCTGCACCGGGACCTGGGAGAGTTGGCCGCCCGCGTCCTCGGACCGGGCGGGCAGGTGATCGCTCCGGGCGGGTTGTCCCGGCTGCAGAGGGTCCTCCTCTTCTCCCGAGCCGACACCATCTACGGCGGCACTGACGAGATCCAGCGCAATGTCATAGGAGAGCGGGCCCTGGGCCTGCCCAAGGAGCCGAGATGACCGAACCGCCCCGCAGACCCGACTACCCCACCGGCCACGGCCTGTTGGCCGGCAAGACGGCGGTCATCACCGCCGCCGCCGGCGGCGGGATCGGCCTGGCTACCGCCCGCCGCTTCCAGGAGGAGGGCGCCCGCATCCTCATCAGCGACGCCCACCCCCGCCGGCTGGCCGAGGCGGCTGACGACCTCGGAGTCGACTTCGTTCCCTGCGACGTGACCGACGAGTCGGCGGTGGTCCGGCTGTGGGATACGGCGCTGGAGAAGCTGGGCGGAGTGGATGTGATGGTCAACAACGCCGGCCTGGGCGGCACCGTGGACCTGGTCGATATGACCGATGAACAATGGAGCCGGGTCCTGGACGTGTCCCTGACCGGGACCTTCCGCTGCACCCGGGCGGCCCTGCGCCACATGTTGCCCCGGGGCCGGGGCAGCATCATCAACAACGCCTCCGTGCTCGGCTGGCGGGCCCAGAAGGGCCAGGCCCACTACGCCGCGGCCAAGGCGGGGGTCATGGCC
>DATLUK010000273.1:0-3611 GCA_035533195.1 Acidimicrobiales bacterium
TCGGGGAGCACACCGAGTCCGTGCTGGCAACCACGTCGGGCTGGCCCGAGGAGGGGCCGGAGTGAGCAGCGGGGCCGGGCCGGAGGTGCGCATCTTTGCCGTGCCCGGGATCGGTGAGGTCGTGGAGGGGGACAAGATCGAGCGGCTCATCCTCGACGCCCTGGACGCCGCCGGCCTGGCCCTGGCCGAAGGGGACGTGGTCGTCATCGCCAGCAAGATCATCTCCAAAGCCGAGGGCCGGGTCATCGACCTGGCCGGCCTGACTCCCTCAGCGCGAGCGGTGGCTCTGGCTGAGGTCACGGGCAAGGAGCCAAGCTTCATCGAGGCCGTTCTCTCCGAGTCGACCGAGGTGTCCCGGGCCGCCCCCAATGTGCTGGTCGTTCGTCACCGCCTCGGGTTCACCTCGGCCAATGCCGGGCTGGACCGCTCCAATCACTCCGGGCCGGAGCAAACCGTCCTGGCCCTGCCTCTCGACCCGGAGGCGTCGGCCGATGCCATCCGCTCCGGTCTGGAGGAGTCCCTCGGCATCCGGATGGCGGTGGTGGTGGCCGACACCCACGGCCGGCCCTTCCGGCGCGGCAACGTCGGCGTGGCCATCGGCGTCTCCGGCCTGGTGGCCCTCATCGACAAGCGGGGTGAGACCGACCTCTACGGTCGGGTGCTGGAGGCCACCTTCATCCCCACCGCCGACCAGCTGGCGGGCGCCGCCGCTCTGGTGGGAGGAGAGGCGACTGAAGGACTGCCGGTGGTGGTCATCCGGGGGGCCCCATTCCTCTGGGGGAACGGACGGGCGGCCGACCTGGTGCGGACCCCGGAAGAGGATCTGTACCGGACGGTCCAGGGATGAGCCGGACCTTCCGCCTGCGCCGCTCGGAGCTGTCCACCCCGGGCACCAGCGCGAAGATGATGGCCGGGGCCGCGGCCAGTGCGGCCGACCTGGTCTTCCTCGACCTGGAGGATTCAGTGGCCCCCGACCAGAAGGAAGGGGCCCGCCTCCCGGTGGCCGAGGCCCTGAGCGGGCTCGACTGGGGCACCAAGACCAGGGCCGTTCGCATCAACGGGACCCACACCCAGTGGTGCCATGACGACGTGGTCGAGATCCTCGCCGCCGCCGGACCGGCGTTGGACGTGGTCATCATCCCCAAGGTCAAAGCCCCTCGCGACGTCTGGTTCATCGACACCCTGATCACCCAGATGGAGATAAAGCTCGGCCTGCCCATCGGGCGCATCGGCATCGAGGTCCTCATAGAGGAGACCGAGGCCCTGGCCGGGGTGGAGGAGATCGCCCGCTGCTGTGACCGCCTCGAGGCCCTGATCCTGGGGGTGGGGGATCTCTCCGCCAGCCAGGGCATCCGCGCCGGTCACATCGGGGGCGGCGGTGCCGGCTACCCCGGGGACATGTGGCACTACGCCCGCAATCGGATGATCGTGGCCGCCCGGGCCGCCGGCATCGACGCCATCGACGGTCCCTACGCCAACTTCCGGGACGAGGAGGGCTACCGGCGGGAGGCGGGGTGGTCGGCCACCCTCGGGGCGGTGGGGAAATGGGCCATCCACCCCTCCCAGATCGCTCCGGCCAACGAGGTGTACTCCCCCACCGAGCGGGAGATCAGCCAGGCCCGGGCGGTGGTGGCCGCCGTGCGGGAGGCGGAAGCGGCCGGAGCGGGAGCGGCCAGCCTCAACGGCATGATGATCGACGCCGCCACCGCCCGGATCTTCGAGACGGTCCTGGCCCGGGCCGAACAAGCCGGACTGGCGTGACCACCAGCGGCTTCACCGCCGAGCTGGCCCGGCGGACGGCCGGCCTGCAGCGCTCCGATCTGGAGGCGGACCTGGTGGTCCGGGCCCAACAGTGCGTCCTCGACTGGCTGGGCGTGACCCTGGCCGGCAGCCGGGAGGAGGCCAGCACCATCCTGCTGGACGGGCTGGGCTTCCTGGCCGGCGGGCCGGACGGGGCCACCAGCGGCGCGGGCGCCTCGGGCTCCACCGTCATCGGCCGGGACTTCCGACTGCCCGCCGATCATGCCGCTCTGGTCAACGGCACCGCCGGCCATGCCCTCGACTACGACGACGTCAACACCACCATGCTCGGACATCCCACCGCCGCCGTCCTGCCGGCCGTCCTGGCCCTGGCCGAGCTGACCGGGGCCTCCGGGGCCCAGGTGTTGACCGCCTTCGTAGCCGGCTACGAGACAGAATGCACCGTCTCCCGGGCGCTGGGGCCGTCGCACTACCTGCGCGGCTTCCACGCCACCGCCACCTCCGGCACGCTCGGGGCCGCCGCCGGCTGCGCCAACCTGCTCGGCCTCGACCCGGGCGCCAGTGCCGCTGCCCTCGGGCTGGCCTGCACCCAGGCCGCCGGGCTCAAGTCGATGTTCGGCACTATGGCCAAGCCCTTCCACGCCGGCCGGGCGGCCTCCGCCGGCCTGCTGGCCGCCGTCCTGGCCGGCCGGGGCTTCAGTGCCCACCTCGAAGCAGTGGAGACCGACCAGGGTCTGGCCGCCACCCACTCCGACAGCTTCGACGCCGGCCGCGGCCTCACCGCCCCGTCGGAGGGCTGGTACCTGCGGGCCAACCTGTTCAAGTACCACGCCTCCTGTTTCCAGACCCATTCCTCCATCGAGGGCCTGACCCGTCTGCGGGCGGCCGAGGACCTGAGGCCGGAGGACATCATCAGGGTCACCATCCACGCCGACGCCATGCAGATGGGGATGTGCGCCATCCCCGAACCGGCCACCGGGCTGGAGGTTAAGTTCAGCCTCCGCCACACCGCGGCGCTGGCCCTGGCCGGCGTAGACACCTCGGCGCCACAGAGCTACTCCGACGCCGTAGCCGTGGACCCCGCCCTGGTGGATCTGAGGAAGCGGATCGAGGTGGTCTCCGACCGTTCCGGCGCCGGGGCCACCCCGGTGGAAGTCGTGCGCGCCAACGGGCCCGTCCTATCCGTGGCCCATGACGTGTCCGTCCCCGAGTCAGATCTGGAATGGCAGGGCCGGCGCCTGCGCGAGAAATTCCAGGCCCTGGTAACTCCGGTTCTGGGTGCGGCCGGCGCGACCGCCCTGGCCGGGCTGGTCCAGGATCTCGACCGGGCCGGTGACGTGTCCGGCCTGATGGGGGCCTGCCGGTCCTAGCCTGGGCCGGGTGCCGGGCAACCTGCGGGACTACCACCGCTACCAGCGCTTCCCCATCTACCCCCGGGGACGGGGCGGGGGCCGGGTCAACCGGGCAGCCCGCCGGCGGGTGACCGCCGGGGACGGTCCGGGTACCGGACGGGCTGGTCTGTCCGGCCGCATCGGCCGCTGGATCGTGCGCCGCCTCGGGGGACCGGGCGGGGTCCGACGGACTGGCAGTATGGGTCGGTGAGCCTGCTCGGGGACGACGTCGTCTGGGAGGTGGAGCCCGCCGGGCCGCTGCACGGGGACGTGCGGGTGGCCGGGTCCAAGAACGCCGTCACCAAGCTCATGGTGGCGGGCCTGTTGGGCGACTCACCCAGCTGGATACTCAACGCTCCCCTGGTCACCGAGGTGGACATAACCGCCGGCATGCTGACCTCCATCGGCGCCGGCGTGGGCCGGGAGGGTGACATGGTCATAGTCGATCCCTCCGACATC
>DATLUK010000274.1:0-2546 GCA_035533195.1 Acidimicrobiales bacterium
CTTCTTCCAGGCCCGCCACCGCCTTCGTTGGCCGATCACAGCCATCTACCTGGCGGTGATGGGCCTGGTTGCCTATCTCCTGGCCGGGGACATCGCTTACTTCATCTGATCCAGTGACGGCCGCGTCCCCCCCGGTGACCGACGCGCCCGGCCACCGGGGAAAATGGTCAGAACTCCCGTCCGGCGCCGGGGTGACCCCAGGGCTGATCTTCCTGCTGACCGTGGCCGTCCACCTGGGCCTGAGTGTCCACATGCGCACTCCGATCATCCACGCCGACGAATACGGCTACCTGATGGGGGCCCACTTCCTGGCTCGGGGGGGCGCTCCCATCGGCAAGCCCTTCTCGCCCGGCTACAGCCTGCTGATAGTTCCGTTCTGGTGGCTCTCGGCTTCCACGGCCACGGTCTACCGCTGGACTCTCGACCTTAACGCCGTACTGGCCGGGCTTTCCTCGGTTCTTCTCTTCCGACTGGCCCGGCGCCTGGTCCCTTCGGCCGGGCAGACGGCCTGGGCGGTGGCCGCCCTGGTCACGGCGGCCTACCCGGCCACTCTCCTCTACTCCGACCTGGCCGAATCCGAAAACCTGCTCATCCCCGCCTTCCTTCTCGCCTGCCTACTGCTCATGCGGGCTTGGGAGAACCCCCGGCCCCGTCGCTGGCTGGCGGTGGCGGTCACGGCGGGCTTGCTCTTCTGGGTGCACGAGCGCAGCGTGGTGGTGGCCGGGGCGGTGCTCCTGGTCGCCCTGGACAGCCTGAGGCCATGGCGCCGCCACGGACCGGCCCTGGCGGTCACGGCCGGCGGCCTGGCGGTGACCATGGCCGGCGGCGGCCTGCTGACCCACTGGGTGACCCGGCCGGCGCCGGGGCGGGAGCTGCCCGGATCCGGTTCGACGGCGGGACACATCCTCGCCCAGGTCACCACCGCCGGCGGGGTGACCCACTTCGGGACCGAGCTGGCCGGCCAGGGGCTGTACCTGATGGTCGGGGCCGGGGCCCTCACCGTGCTCGGCATCATGGCCCTGGCCGGATGGCGACGCCGGCCGGAAGGCTGGCTGGTCCGGGTCGGCGGTCCCCTTCCGATGTTCCTGGTGCTGGTGATGCTGGCCGAAGCGGCCCTGGCTGCGGTCTACTTGGCCACGGGCAACCGGGTGGACGACGCCATCTACGGCCGCTACCTGGAGGTCTTCGTGCCCCCGGTGCTGCTGGTCGGCATCCTGGGCGGTATGCGCCTGGCGGGAGCCGGCCGGTGGTGGCGGGGCCTGGGCCCGGCCCTGGCCGGCATGGCGGCGATGGCCGTCACATCGCTCGGCGTCGCCCTGCACTGGGGCCGGGTCCTGTCCGGCCTGGTAGTCACGTCCAACCTCCTGGCCGTCGCCGACGTGGTCCGGGGCAGTCCGGCCCGGGTGACGGTGTCTTCTCTGGCCGCGGCCGGCCTCTTCTCCACGATGGCGGTGCTGGCCGGGTTCCGGCTGTCGGCCTTCGGTGGGGCCGCCATCGCCCTGGCCGTCATGATCCCGGCTTCGGCCTACGGCTACTCCTACCTGATCACTCAGACCGACGGCCGCCTGCCGGAACGGGCGCTGCCGGCCGCGATAGTCGCCATCGAGCAGGCCGACCACGTCGGCTGCGTCTCCTGGGACTCCCACCTGGACGATGACTGGGCCTTCTACAACACCCGGCTGTTCGCCCCCGATGTCGCCTTCGAGGTCTTCAACTCGGACCGGGAGACCAACCTGCCCTGCCCCTCCGGGCTGGTGGTGGCGGGGAGGTCGCTCTCGAAGATGGCCGGCTTCACCGGGGCCAGATTGCTCTTGACCCTGCCATCCCCGGCCAGCCTGTGGGTGATGCCCGGCCCGCTGGCCCGGCAGTTGGCCGCCCGACCCTGACGGCGCCGTCCGCCTGAGGCGCCCGGTCGAAGGGCGGACCCGATGGCGACCGCCCTAGCCCTGGTCCTCGTCCTCTCCCGCTGAGGGTGGGCTCCACAGATCGGCGGCCGCGGCCAGGGCGATGGCGATGCCGGCGGCCCGCTCGATAACGGCGGCCACGTAGTGCTCGGCCGTGGTGGAGTGGCCTCCGAGGGGCGGGGGGCCGAGCGAGCGCAGCAGGGAGGTGGGGTCGCCCGCCCCGGTGATGGGCTCCGGCGCCGGCAGGGCGGGCGGCAGGGACCACAGGTCGACCCGGCGGGGCCGGCGGCCGGCCCGGCGGCGGCGCTGGGGCGGGCGGGCGTTGTTCGGATCGCTCACTGGTCGGCCTCGGTCAGAAGAGTGTCGCGGCGCAGACCCAGGGCGGTGCGCAGCTGAGCGGCGTCGAGGTCGGAAAGGGAACTGGACTTGGGCAGCACCATGTCGGCTACATGGCGCTTGCCGGCCACGATCTCTTCCACCCGTTCGTCCACGGTGCCGGGACAGACCAGGCGGTGGGAGACGACCGTGCGGGTCTGGCCGATGCGCCAGGCCCGGTCCCGGGCCTGGTCCTCCACGGCCGGGTTCCACCAGCGGTCGTAGAGCACGACGTGGGAGGCGGCGGTGAGGTTGAGGCCGGTGCCG
>DATLUK010000275.1:0-24759 GCA_035533195.1 Acidimicrobiales bacterium
CCGATGGTCAAGGCTGACCCGACCAGCACCACCGGGGCGGAGGAGAAGATCCAACTGGCGTACTGCGGCCGGATCCGTTCCTTGCCCACCAGCTTGCGCAGGTCCTTGAGGGGCTGGCGGACCGGTGGCCCGGGCCGTCCCTCGAGCCGGCAGCGCACCTTGCGCATGAGGCCCACGGTCAGCGGGGCCCCGAGGACGAGGAGCGCCAACTGGAGCGCAGTGACGGCGCCCGTCAGGAGGACGGAGGGAGCGGAGTGCGGTGTCATCGGACCAGCGCCAGTATCAGGACCAGGGACACGAACC
This sequence comes from Acidimicrobiales bacterium, assembly GCA_035533195.1. Taxonomy (GTDB): domain Bacteria; phylum Actinomycetota; class Acidimicrobiia; order Acidimicrobiales; family JAJPHE01; genus DAHUYE01. The sequence goes on from DATLUK010000275.1 coordinate 304, forward strand.
CGAAGGCCAAGTAGCGGTGGATGCTCCCATTGGGCAGCCGGCGGGCGAAGCTTCCCCACCGGCTGACGGCGGCGATGGCGGGGCGGTACAGGTGGGCTTCGACCGTGTCGTCTACGGCGGCGCGGTAGGTGATCTCCTGGACGTAGTAGCGGGACTCGGCCACCGTGGTTACGTCGAGGTCGAGGTCGGGTCGCAACACGTCGTGGAAGACCCGCTCCAACGGCTCGGCGAAGGACCTGGCGGTGTACTGCATCCGAGCGGTCTGGGCGGCCCGGCCACTACCCCACGCCTCGGCGGGCCGGACGGCCATCCTCCGGCCCTGGGCCAACCGCCTGGCCCCCGCTGCCAAGGCGACGGCCACCACCAGGCAGCTAGCCAGTCCGACCGGGGCCAGGGCGCTGTGGGCGCCTACCAGCCCGATGTGCCAGCCGGAGACGAAAAGACCATGGCGGGCCGGACCCGCGACGACGCCTACGGCGGCGAGCACCGACGGCAGCACCACCAGCGGGGCCACCCCGAGTACGACACATATCACGGCCAGGATCCCGCCTCCCGCCTGCATGTAGTGGCTGACCTCGATCGCCTCGGCGGCTGCCGCCGTGCGGGGCCGGCCCAGAAATCCGACGCCGACCGCCTTGACGAGGGCGGCTGCAGTGAGCCCTCCGGTCAGGGCAAGGGTCGCTACACCGATCGGCATGGCGATGGCCACCCAGGTGACCGCCGACGGCAGCCCGTGGGCCAGGGTCTGCAGCAAGAGCCACTCGCTGACGAATCCGTTGAGGGGCGGGAGCGCGGAGATGGCCAGTGCCCCGACGATGAAGATGGCCCCGGTCACCGGGAGGCGCCGCAAAAGACCACCGAGGCTGTCGAGGTCCCGTGAGCCGGTGGCGGACTGGACCGATCCGGCGGAGAGGAACAGGCAGGCCTTGAAGGCGCCGTGATTCAGGACCTGTAACAGGGCGGCGGCCAGTGCCACCTGTGAGAGCGCCTGGTGTCCGGTGGCAGCGAAGAGGCCGGAGGCCCCGACCCCGAGCAGGGCCAGACCCATGTTGTCGGTAGTCGAGTAGGCCAACAGACGCTTCAGATCGCTGCTGGTGGCGGCGTTCAGTGCCCCGAAGAGGGCCGAAGCCACGCCCAGGGACAGAAGGAGCAGCCACCACCACATGGGCGCCCCGCCCAACAGGCCGTCGGCCACCCGGACGATGCCGTAGATCCCCAAGTTGACCATGCCTGCCGACATGAGTGCCGACACCGGGCTCGGCGCCTCGGGATGCGCCCGGGGCAGCCACACGTGGAACGGCACCGCTCCGGCCTTCGAAGCGAATCCCACCAGGAGGAGCAGGAGGGCCAGGCCCTTGACCGTGGGGGAGAGGTGGGCGGCATGGTCGTGGATGGCGGCAAAGGACTGACTCCCGGCATGGGAGGACAGCAGCACCAGCCCGGCCAGGATGGCGGCCGCACCGGCCTGGGTCATTACGGCGTACCACGTGGCGGCCTCGATGGCGGCAGGATTCCGGGCGTGGTCTACCAGGACCAGGAGCAGCGAGGTGATCGCCATCAACTCCCACAGAATCAGGAAGGTGGTGACACTGGCCGCCGCGGGCACCAGCAGCAAGGCGGTGACGAACAACGGCATCAGGGCGGCACCGCTGCGACTGGACAGACCGTGGCCCCCGTAGCCGATCCAGAACAGTGCCGCGCCCGCCGCGACCACAGCGGTCACGGCGGTGAACAAGGCGCCGAAGGGATCCAGTACGAAGCTAACCCCGCTGATGGGGATGAGCCCGACGGTGTGGAAGGACGCGTCCCTCCCGGAGTGCAACACCGTGGCGGCCGAGGCCAGGGCGCAGGCAGACGCGCCCATCGTGATCAGTGCGGTCACCATCACGCGCCATCGGGCCGTGGTCAGACTGGCGGCCGCTGCGGCACAAACTCCCAGGGCCGCGGCGGCCCCGAGGAGAGCGGAGCTCACGTCCCGGTCAGGCCGCGCAACGCCGTGATGATGGCAGCGGGGTGGGGCGGACAGCCGGGGATCTCCATATCCACGTCGACAACTTCGGACACCGAGCCCTCCACGCCATAGGCGCCTTTGAAGACACCACAGTCCCGGGCGCAGTCCCCGACGGCCACCACCACCCGTGGACGGGGTACGGCCTCGAGGGTCTTGCGGAGCGGCCCGGCCATGTTCCGGGTCACGGGGCCGGTCACCAAGAGTCCATCGGCGTGGCGGGGCGAGGCTACGAGGCCGATCCCGAAGCGCTCGGCGTCATAGATGGGGCTGAAAGCCGAGGCGATCTCGAGTTCGCATCCGTTGCAGGAGCCGGCGTCGACATGGCGTAGCTGCAGAGAGCCCCGTAGGCGGTCAGCGTGGTTCGCCACCGTGGCGGAGATTTCCACCGGGTCTGGTGCTGGGATCGATTCGGTGCTGGTCCGGGCCCGCCTCAAGACCTGAAACACCGATTTGCCGCTGCCCATTTGCGGTAGTTAAATCGTTGATCGTTCAATTGTCAAATATGTCATATATACATATGGAGCGACCGGCTGAAGTGTCGCCCTTGTAACGGGCCCGCTGATCCTCCAAGGTGACGGGATGACCGTGCCCGAGCACCCCGGCCTTCGCCTGTTCAACCGGACCCTGTCGACCTACCCAGGCGGCGGGCGCCGTTCCGCCTACCTGGCCGTGGTGGTGCTGACCACCATCGTCCTGTACTACCAGCAGTACGTGGCTGGTTCGGTCTCGCCCAGCATCCTGGCCTACTACCAGATCTCATTCCGCTTCTATCTCGGGGTTGTTGTCCTCTCCAGCGTCATGGGAGCCGTCGCCTCGCTCCTGGCCGGCCTGGCCGACCGCTGGGGCCGGGCCAACCTGGTCATCTGGGGCCTCCTGGCCGCCAGTCTGACCACCGCCTTCGGGCTGCCGTCGGCCACCACAGGCCACCAGTACGCCGCCATGGCCGCGGTAGTCGGCTTCGTGGAAGGCATGGTGCTGGTCGCCACCCCCGCCCTGGTGCGGGACTTCTCGCCCCAGGCCGGCCGGGGCACGGCCATGGGGATCTGGTCGTTAGGGCCGGTGGTCGGCAGCCTGACCGTCTCGGAGGTGGCCTCCCACACCCTGGCCCACCTCCACGCCTGGCAGGACCAGTTCCATATCGCCGGACTGACCGGCCTGGTCGTCTTCGTCATCGCCCTTGTGAACCTGCGGGAGCTGTCCCCGCAGCTTCGCGACCAGCTGATGGTCTCCATCCGGGAGCGGGTACTGGTGGAGGCCAGGGCCCGCGGCATCGATATTGCCGCCGCCCTGCGGCACCCGTGGCGCCAGATGCTCCAGGTCGACGTCGTACTGCCGGCGCTAGGCGTGAGCCTGTTCCTGCTGATCTACTACGCCGCCGTTGGCTTCTTCGTCATCTACTTCACGTCCGTGTTCGGCTTCACCCAAGCCCAGGCCAACGGACTGGGCAACTGGTTCTGGGCCGCCGATGCCGTGACCGTGGTTGTCATCGGAATCATCTCCGACCGGGCGGGGGTGCGTAAGCCGTTCATCGTGGCCGGGAGCCTGATGGCTGTGGTGATGACGATCATCTTCGCCGGGCGAGCCACCCAGGCGGGCACCTCATATGGGACCTTCATCTTGCTGGTCTCGTTCCTCTCGGCATCCCGAGGATTTGCCTATGCCCCCTGGATGACGGCCTTCACCGAGACCGTTGAGCACCGGAACCCGGCCCTGGTCGCTACCGGCCTGGCCGTATGGGGATGGGTCCTGCGGGTGGTGGTGGCGGTCTCGTTCCTTGTCCTGCCTTACGTCGTCACCTCGGTCACCCCGGTAGCCGAGTACGGGCCCCAGCTATTGACGATCACCACTCAATACGCCAGCCAGGTTGCCACCCTCGAGTCCATCGACGTATCCACCCTGACCAAGCTCAGGGTGAACCCCAACAACACGGCCGCGGCCAAGTTGGCCCTGGCCGAGATCGGTGCGCACTTCCACATCCCGCCTTCCGCCGCCCTGGCCCGGCTCTTGGCGGTCCGGGCAATGCCCACCTCAGCACGTCTCTACCTGGCGTCTCACGGCAACCAGGTGAAGCAGGCCAAGCGGGACGCACCCCACCAATGGGAACGCTGGTGGTGGGTCTGCGTAGCCGGTGAAGTCCTCTTCATCCCCACCAACTTCATGCTGGTCGGGCGATGGCGGCGCTCGACAGCCCGTCGGGATGCCGCCGAGCGTCAGGCCCTCGTCGACTCCGAGCTGGCACGGCTTCGGCAGGACCCTTCCCCCTCGGGGACAGGTATGTTCCAATAAGTAGTGCTCAGAAAGGAGTCGACGATGACGACGGCTCGAATCGCGGGGCACGAGTTCGACCTGACGCCGACCGTCGTCGAGGCTGTGGCGGGTGGGCTCGAGCCGGAGCCGATCCGAGATCACTACGTAGTGGTCCGAGGGCGGCGTTACCCTCCCAAGCAAGTCTTGGCGGCCGTCACGGGGCTGGATCGGGCCGACTTCACGACCCATCAGGCCCGCGCCGTGCTACGCAGACTTGGACTTGGCGTGTATCGGCGCCAAGCGGCCGGTCCCGCAACGACCCCATCCGCCGTCGGTCCCCACGGCGGCGTAGAGGCGGCCATGTTGGATCCCTACCAGGGCCGCTGGGTCGCCCAAGTCCCGGGCGAGGTGCTTTCCGACAGCGACTCACCTGAAGCCGTGTTGGTTTGGCTCCGCCGGCACCATCTGAAAGCCAGGGTGTGGCGGGTGCCGGGGTCTCGAGCTACGACCGGCTCCGCCCTGTCGGTCGAGTTGCCTTGATTGTCCCCTATACCGAACTGCCGGCTGCCAGTGGATGGCCGCGGCCCCTCCTCGATGTCGCTGTAGCCGGTCTCGATGACGCCACCTTCTCTTGCCTGGCTGACACTGGGTCGGTCAACTCGCTCCTCCCGGCATGGATCGCCAAAGAGGCGGGACTGGATCTTCAACAGATCGAGGCCCGATCGCTCGTAGTTGGTGGCGCCACCACCGAAGCGCGGTTCTTGCCCGTGCCGCTGACCGCCGCCGCCTACACATGGGAAGCCGAGGTTGGCTTCTGCGACCCGTGGCCGTATGACTGGGGTCTACTTGGCCAGCTCTGGTTTTTTCGCTACTTCATCGTCACCTTTCGCGCCGCCGACTTCCAGTTCGAAGTGGTCCCAGTCAAGAGTTGAGCGCCAGAGGGGCCAGCTGCCTACCATCCAGCTCATGCCCGCCGAGAAGGTACGACTTCGGATAGGCAATCTGGCCAAGGCCGTCCTCGTGACGGGCCAGGCGTACCAGGATCCCAAAGATGCCCTGAACGAGTTCGTCTCCAATGCCGCGGACGAGTACGCCGAAGCAGGTCGAACCGGTGCTCGGATCAGGGTCGTCATCCGCCGGCGAGGACAGAGACCCGTCCTGGCGGTGGATGACGACGGCCGGGGTCTGTCTCCCGACCGACTCCGGGAGATGGCCCGCAGCCTGTTCGAGTCGGCCAAGGTGGACGACCCCCGGACCCTGGGTGAGAAGGCGATAGGCATCCTGGCCTACCAGCAGCTCGGCGGCCGCTGTGACATCGTCTCCCGGCAGGAGGACTCCGCCGAGACGTGGGCCTTGCGACTCGAGCGCGGTCGAGTCACTGCCCTCCTGGAGCGAGAGCGCCGGCGGGCCCGCTCCCAGCCAGGCACCACTGTGTATCTCTCCGATCTGGACCCGGATGTTCTGCGGGTCCTGACCCAGCGCAAGGTCGTCGACTACCTCAGGCTCCGGCGCGGGGCCGCCCTGGCCCGGGGTGACTATGGGATCGAGGTACTCGAGGGTCGCAATGCTGAGGTCGTCTTGCCCGAGCAGCCCGACGGGATTCGGCTGTCCATTTCTCCCAAGCCGACGCTGTGGGGCCGCATCGAGTTCTCGCTCTACGTGGCGCCCCCCGACGGTAAGCGGCGGCGGGTAGCCGTGGTAGGACGGGCCGGTACGACCATCATCGATGACCTCTCCGAGCTCGATGAGTTCAGCGAGGGCCCCTGGGCATCAGACCAGGTGGCTGGTCAGATCGTTTTCGAATCGCTGCAGCAGAGCGCCGGCCGCCGGGCCGTCCTGCGAGACCGGGAGGCCTTCCCTGTCTTCGTCCAAACCGTCAAGTCGGTCGAGCCCGCCGTGGCCCAGACGGTGCACCGGGTTGCTCAGGAAGTGGACGCCCAGACAGCGGACCGGCTCTCCGATGTCGTCCGGCGTATCTTCAGCCGGGTTCTCAAGGAGTTGGCCGACCTGGACAACCCGATGCGAACCCCCATCGGAGACGAGCCCGGAACAGGTGGGGTCCTGGACGGACCGGAGTCGGGCGGACCGCACCGACCCCGGCCGGACGAGCCCGAGCCCCCACCAATAGGCGACCTATTCCCCCCGCCGTCAGACCCGGTACGCCGACCCAGGCCGGATGCCGGGAGTGCCAACCCCGAAGGACGCCGTAACTCGGCTCTGCCCAGCCTGGCCGCCGATCCGGAGCCCACCGCCGCCCGCAGTCGGTTCCAGGAGGAAACCGGGACCGTCCTGTACAACGAGTCCCACCCTGATTACTTGATGGTGAAAGATAGCGAGCCGGCGCTGCTCGACTATCTGGCCACGCTGGTGGCCAAGGAGTACGTGGTCTACAACAATCCGAGAGCCGCCGGCCAGGAACTGGCCGAGGAGATGGTGCGGATGCTCGTGCGAGTGCGACGGCACCTGCCCCGGAAGCTCTGAGCCACCCTGGCACCGAAGCTCTGAGCCACCCTGGCACCCGTCACACCCGACCCCTACCCTCTTCTGGGAGGGGGGCGGAGCGGTGCTGTACATCCACAGGGCGGAACGGGCGGACGGTCTGGTCGGGGAGCTGGCCGACCTACTTAGCCAGCCGGTCGGAGATCCCATGCTGGCCGAGCTGGTCGCTGTCCCCACCCGGGGGGTCGAGCGATGGCTGACCCAGCGGCTCTCCCACCGCCTCGGGAGCGGTGCCGGCGGGGATGGAGTCTGCGCCAACGTGGAGTTCCCCTTCCCCGGCACGGTCGTGGGTCGGGCCACCTCGGCCGCCTCCGGCTTTCTGCCTGAGGACGACCCGTGGCCGCCGGAGCGCTCGGTCTGGCCCCTGCTGGGGGTCATTGACCAGAACCTGGATGAGTCCTTCATGGCTCCTCTGGCCGCCCATCTCCGGGACAGCTCGCCGACGGACGCAGAGGGAAACAAGCGCCTCCGCCGATTCACCAGCGCCAGGCACCTGGCCGACCTGTTCGACCGCTACGCCGTCCACCGGCCCGAGATGGTCCACGCCTGGCTCCGGAACGAACTGGTCACCGGCCCCGAGCAGGACCCGGCGGAGCGGTGGCAATCCGAGTTGTGGCGCCGGCTGCGCACCCGGATCGGAGTACCGGGACCGGCCGAACGGTTCGCATTCGCCATGGAGCAGTTGGTCGATGAGCCGGACCTGGTGGACCTGCCGGAGCGGTTCTCGCTCTTCGGGCTGACCCGCTTGCCGGCCAGTCATGTCCGGATACTGGCTGCGCTCGGCGCCCACCGGAACGTCCACCTCTTCCTCCTCCACCCCTCCCGGGTGCTCTGGGACCAGGTGGCCGCCATCGATCTCAACGCCTACAACCGCAAGCGTGCGGGTGATCCCACCGCCGACGTTCCAGTCAACCCGCTGCTCCGATCCTGGGGGCGCGATGCCCGGGAGATGCAGCTGGTCCTCACGGAAGCCAATCCGGCCGTAGGGGAGCATCGGGTGGTCGAGGCGGCCGGATCGAATCTTCTCGGTCTGATCCAGCGGGATATCCGTACCAATCGGCGGCCGCCGGGGCTGGGACCCTTTGCCGAAGGGACCGACCCGCGGCCGGCCCTGGCCCGGGATGACGACAGCCTCACCGTGCACAGCTGCCACGGCCGGACGCGCCAGGTCGAGGTGATGCGCGATGCCGTCCTCCACCTCCTGGCCGACGACCCGAGCTTGGAACTGAGGGACTTCATCGTCATGTGTCCGGACATCGAATCCTTCGCCCCGCTGGTCCAGGCCGCCTTCGGGGTGACCGAGTCCGAGGGTGACGCCGATCTACCGGCCGTCCCGATCCGTCTGGCCGACCGGGCCATCCGCCAGACCAATCCGCTCCTGGCGGTGGCCGCTCATCTCCTGGATCTGTCCGCCGCCCGGGTCACGGCGTCCCAGGTCCTCGACCTGATCTCCATGGAGCCGGTCGGGCGCCGGTTTCAGATCGATGAGGACGACCTCGGCCGACTGCAGCAGTGGGTCGGTAACGCCGGGATCCGCTGGGGTATCGACTCTCTCCAGCGCTCCGGCCGGGGCCTGGCCCGTCTCCGGGCCAACACCTGGGAGTCCGGACTGGAGCGACTGCTGCTCGGTGTCGGGATGGCGGATGAGGACTGCCGCCTCTTCGGGGACATCGTTCCTCTTGATGATGTATCCGGCTCCGACGTTGATCTGGCCGGCCGGGTAGCCGAACTCATCGCCCGGTTGAGCCAGGCCCTTCACGATCTGGCCGGTCCGGCTCCGATCGGCGCCTGGATCGAGGCGTTGAGCCGGGCCACCGATGCGATGGCGCTGGCGGCCACCTCCGAGGCCTGGCAGCACGAGCAGCTGCGGCGGATCCTCCAGGACGTCGGCGTCGAGGCCCAGGTGTCCGGCGGGGGAGAGGAGGAGCTGGACCTGGCTGAGGTGAGGGCCCTCTTGGCCGATCGGCTGGCCGGGCGGCCCACCCGGGCCAACTTCCGGACCGGTGATCTCACCATCTGCACCCTCGTCCCCATGCGGTCGGTTCCCCACCGGGTCGTGTGCCTGCTCGGCCTGGACGATCAGGTTTTCCCCCGCCACCAGGGGGAGGACGGTGACGACCTGCTTCTGGCTGAGCCCCACGTCGGGGATCGGGAGCCCCGCAGCGAGGACCGCCAGCTGCTCCTGGATGCGCTCCTGGCCGCCCAGGAGCGGGTGATCATCACCTACGCCGGCCGGGACCAGCGGACCAACCAGCACACGCCGCCGGCCGTGCCCGTGTCCGAGTTGCTCGACGTCATCGACCGGACAGTGCGGCTCGAGAAGGAAGGGGCCAAAGCCAGGGACCGGGTCATAACCGAGCACCCCTTGCAGCCCTTTGCTCCGGCCAATTTCACCGACGGGGACCTGGGGCGCGGTGGTGCCTGGAGCTTCGATCCGGTTCAGCTCCGGGCGGCCGAGTCCCGGGAGTCCGACCGGATCCCGGTGCCCCCTTTCCTGTCCAGTCCCCTCCCACCCCTCGACAGTGGTGTGGTCGATCTGGCCGCCCTGGTGCGCTTTGTTGAGCATCCGGCCAAGGCATTCCTGCGGGAGCGGCTGGGCCTCTACCTGGGCAGTACCGACAGCATCAAGGACGCCATCCCTCTCGAGCTGAATGCTCTGGAGAAGTGGGGGGTTGGGGACAGGCTGCTGGCGGCCCGGCTGGTAGGGGTCAGCCCGGAGGATGCCCTGGCGGCCGAGGCGGCCCGAGGTTTACTGCCCCCTTCTCCTCTGGCCGCGGCCATCCTGGACGAGGTCGTCCCATGCGTCGAACAGATCCTCGAATGTTTCGGCGCCGAGCCCTGTGCGTCCAGTCCCAGCGCTTCCTATGAGGTGAATGTCGAGCTGCCCGACGGGCGCTATCTCATAGGCAGCGTGAGCGGGGCGAGGGACGCGACGATCATCACGTGTACGTACTCGTCCCTGAAGGCCAAACAGCGCCTGGCGGCGTGGGTGCGGTTCCTGGCCCTCAGCGCCTCCCGTCCGGACCTCGAGGTGTCGGCGGTTGCATTTGGCCGGGGCAAGAAGATCCAGGGCGTCCACCGGATCGCCCGTAGCGCCTTCTCGCCACTGCCAGGCCCCCCGGCCTCCCGCCGGGAGGCCGCCTTGAACAGGCTCGTCGGCCTGGTGGACCTCTACGACCGCGGCATGGGAGAGCCCTTGCCGATCTTCTGTGGCACCTCAGCGGAGGCCGTGGAGGCAGCCAGGTTCGGAGACGACCTGGAGACAGCCGCCACGAAGGTCTGGGAATCGGGGTACAACCGGTATGGGGAGGACGAGGAACCCGAGCACGTCCAGCTATTCGGACCCGAGGCGCCGTTCCGGCAGTTCCTGGAACAAGAGCCCCGCTCCGATGACCCGGTGTCGTCGCGTTCGGTAAGCAGCCGGTTCGAGTTGTACGCCCATCTGCTGTGGGACGACCTGATCGACCATCCCGAGAGCCTCGACGGCGTATGAGCCCGGATGCGGCACGGCCCGCGGATGACCTGAGCAACAGGAGGCTGGGCCATGACGTCGAGCTGCCCACGTTCGATGTCTGCGGTCCTCTACCCGGTCCCGGCATCACTCTGCTGGAGGCGAGCGCCGGAACTGGCAAGACCTACACCATCGCCGCCCTGATGGCCCGGTTCGTAGCCGAAGGCGTCGCCGACGTGTCGGATATCCTGGCGGTGACCTTCACCCGCTTCGCCACCAGTGAACTCAGGGACCGCATCCGGGCCCGGTTGGTCCTGTCCGAGGAGGCCCTGGGCCGTTGGCTCGACTCCGGGAGCCTCCCTCCAGATGCAGACGATGTCATCAAGCTCCTCGTGGCCGGTGATTCGGACACCGTTACGAGGCGGCATGTCAACATCTCCCGGGCGCTGGCCAACTTTGATGCCGCCACCGTCACGACTCTCCACGGCTTCTGCCAGCTGGTCCTGTCCGGTCTGGGAGTGGCCGGTCAGGTGGCCGAGGGAGCCAAGCTCCTGGAGGATCCCAGGGACCTGGTATCCGAGGTGGTTGAAGATGTCTTCCTGGCGCGGTCGCTGGGTCCGTCCGGGGCGCCGGCGTTCAAGCGCGGCGACGCCGGCCAGGTGGGTGAAGCGGCCGTCGCCAACGCCAGCACTGCGCTGGAACCGGCGGCGGAGGAGTTGAAGTCCACCGTCCCCGGGCGCCGGCGCCGCCTGGCCGAAGCGGTGAGGGCCCAGACCGTCCGGAGGTTGACTGACGGCAACTTTCTCACCTATGACGACATGCTCATCCGTCTCCGCAATGCGCTCAGGGATGAGGAGAGGGGCGACGCCGCCCGGCTCCGACTGCGCCGGCGGTACCGGGTCGTCCTGGTGGATGAGTTCCAGGACACCGATCCGGTGCAGTGGGAGGTTGTCCGCCGCGCCTTCGCAGAGGACGGCACGATCCTGGTTCTCATCGGGGACCCTAAGCAGGCCATATACGGCTTCCGGGGCGCTGACGTATTCGCCTACCTGTCCGCCGCCGGGACCGCCGGACAACAGTTCACTCTGGGCACCAACTGGCGGAGCGATGCCGGCCTGCTCACCGGTCTGGCTGCTCTGTTCGATCCTCTGCGGCTCGGCCATCCCGACATCCCGTTCCGTCCCGTGGATCCCTCTCCGGGGCATCACCTTCCGGGGCTCGAGGGCGCTCCGTGCCCCCCTCCACTGCGGCTTCGGATCGTCCACCACGATGACCACGAGATCGTCAGGAACAAGGACGGCTCGTACCAGAAGGACGCGGCCGTCGACTGGGTGGCCGCGGACCTGGCGGGTGATGTGGCCTCCCTGTTGTCCAGCGGCGCCGAGCTGGTGGAGCGGGATACCGACGGTGGTGTGACCGATCGGCCCAGGATTCGGCCTGGTGACGTAGCCGTTCTGGTGCAGAGCAACCGCCAGACATTTCTGGTGCAGGACGCGCTGAGGTCTGCCGGGGTTCCCGCCGTTGTGGCTGCGGCCGAGAGCGTGTTCAAGACGTCCTCGGCCGGCCATTGGCTCTCATTGCTAGAGGCCCTTGAGCAGCCGACTCACAGGGGACGGGCCGTGTCGGTGGCGCTCAGCCCCTTCTTCGGGTTGACCGGTGATGAAGTGGCATCGGCAGACGACCGGGTCTGGGAGCACATCCAGGACCGGCTCCGTCAGTGGGAGGCCCTCATCAAGCGCCGGGGAGTTTCCGCCCTGGGCCGGGCGGTGCTGGTGTCCGAGCACATGGCGGCCCGCCTCCTGCGCTTTGAGCAGGGGGAACGGCTGCTGACCGATCTGGACCACGTCGCTCAGTTGCTCCATGCCGAATCGTCCCGTTCCCAGGCCGGTCTGTCGGGCCTGCGGGGCTGGTTGGCTCGCCGCATCGAGGAAGCCGGGCAGGATCAGACCGATTCCGATGACCGGGCCCGGCGCCTCGATACCGACGTCGATGCGGTTCAGGTGCTCACCGTGCACCGAGCCAAGGGCCTCGAGTTCCCGGTGGTCTACTGCCCCTACCTCTGGGACGTCGGTTACCAGGTCCAGCCTGGTCCCCCGATCGTGTTCCACACCGAGACGGGTGAGCGGAAGCTGGACGTGGGAGGCCGCCACGAGGACAATCCGGATTACCAGAGCCACTTCGATTCCTATTTCAGCGAGGAGCGGGGCGAGGACCTTCGCCAGTTGTACGTGGCCCTCACCCGGGCGAAGAACCAGGTCGTCATCTGGTGGGCGGCGGTGGTCAGTGCGCAAGAGACGGCTCTGGCCCGTCTGCTCGTATCCCGATCGCCCGATGGCACGGTCCCGTCCAAGGGCCCGAAGAGGAGGCCGTCGGATGACGAGATCCTCGCCAAGTTCACCGAGGTTGCCGCCCGGGCCCCCGAGTTTGTCTCCGTGGAGCGAGCCACAGGGGGAGAGGGCAGGCGCTGGACCGGCGGGGATCCCCCGCCGCCGGCGGAGCTTCGAGTGGCGGAACTGGATCGGCCTCTGGATCTGGCCTGGCGCCGGACGTCGTATTCCGGCATCACTGCCGGTGCCCATGAGCACCAGATCGGCAGCGAGCCGGAGGACGCCGGGACGGTGGACGAATCCGACGGCGCCGGCGCGGCCGCGGTGGTGGCCGAACCTCAGTCCACCGGGACAGAAGCCGCGGAGGCGGCACTGCGGTCCGTACCTTCGGCCTGGGCGGACCTGCCCGGCGGAGCCGACGTGGGCACCTTCGTCCACGAGGTCCTGGAGGAGACGGACTTCGCCTCGGCTGACATCGATGGTGAGTTGGCTCGGGTCCTGCAGGTCCAACGCCGCCGGGGCCGGGCCGACCGGCTCGGGCCGCCGCTGGCGGGCGCCTTACTCACGGCCCTCGAGACCCCCCTCGGACCGCTGGCCGGACAGGTGAGGCTGCGCGACATAGCGAGAGGAGACCGCCTCGATGAGGTGACCTTCGAGCTGCCCCTGGCCGGCGGGGACCAGCCGGTCGGCCATGTCCTGACCAACGACCTGGCGGCATTGGTGGAGGCGCATGCCCAGGGTGACGGTGTCTTGGCCGGCTACGCCGAAAGGCTGAGGGACCCGCTCCTGGCTTCACAATTGCGCGGCTACCTGACCGGCAGCATCGACCTGGTCTTCCGCCTGGTGACGGAGCAGGGGGACCAGCGCTACTTCATCGTGGATTACAAAACCAACTGGCTGGGACCGGAGGCAGAGCCCCTCAGCGCCTGGCACTACCGGCCGTCGGTCCTCGACGCCGAGATGCAACACGCCCACTACCCGCTGCAGGGCCTGCTGTACAGCGTCGCCTTGCACCGCTATCTGAGGTGGCGCCTTCCGGACTACGACCCGCACCGCCATCTGGGCGGGATGCTCTATCTCTTCCTCCGGGGGATGACCGGCGCCGAGGTTCCACGGGTGGATGGCCAGCCCTGTGGCGTCTTCTCCTGGTCCACCCCTCCTGATCTGGTGGTCGCCCTTTCCGATCTCCTGGCCACCGGCAGTCCTGGAGCGGTGGGTGTCTGAGCGGTGGTTGTGACTCTTCCTTCGTTGTCGGATGGCGGTAGTGCCGACCAGATCAGTGATCCCAACGACGTCCGTCTCGTCCTGGGCGTCGATGAAGGCACGGTCCTGGGCGCCTTCAACCGGGCCGGGGTGCTGGGTCCGGCCGATGTGCACGTGGCCATATGCCTGGGTCGCCTGGGGAAGGAGACCGATGAGGATGTGCTGTTGGCCGCCGCCCTGGCCGTGCGGGCTCCGCGGGTCGGCCATGTCTGCGTGGATCTGGCCTCCGTTCGTCAGACGGTGGCGGTGGACACCGACGTCGAGGTCGACATCGACGCCCTCCCCTGGCCGGAGGAGGGGGAATGGCTGAGCCGGATCGCGGCCAGCCCCATGGTGGCGGTCGGAGAAGAGGAGACCACCCGGCCGTTGCGGCTGGTCGGGCCATCGCTGTACCTGGACCGGCACTGGCAGGACGAACGCCTGCTGGCCCAGTCCCTCCTCGGCCGGGCCGAGGCTGGCGGCCCAACGGTCGATGTGGCTCTACTGACCGATGGCCTCCGTCGCCTCTTCCCTGATGAGGCGTCCTCCGAGCAGCGCTGGGCGGCGGCCACGGCGGTGACCAGGCGCCTCACCGTGGTGGCCGGCGGTCCGGGCACGGGCAAGACGACCACCATCGCCAGGCTCCTGATCCTGCTCGATGAGCAGGCCCAGGCCACCTCCGGCCGGCGGTTGATGATCGCTCTGGCCGCCCCGACGGGTAAGGCGGCCAACCGTATGCAGGAAGCGGTGTCCGTCGAGCTCCAGCGGATGGGCGTCGACGATGAGACAGCCCGCCGCCTTGGAGCGATCGGCGGTTCCACCCTGCACCGGCTCCTAGGGCGTCACCCCGGTAACGCCAGCCGGTTCCGCCATGACCGCTACCACCACCTGCCCCACGACGTCGTCATCGTGGACGAGACATCTATGGTTCCCTCCGCCCTGATGGCCCGGCTGCTCGAAGCGGTACGGCCCGATGCCCGCCTGATTCTCCTCGGGGATCCACAGCAGCTGGCATCGGTGGAGTCCGGGGCCGTCCTGGAGGACGTGGTCGGCCCCAACGCCGCCCGCATGCGCGTCCGTCCGGCCACCCGCCGGCAGTTGGAAGACATCACCGGGACGACCATCCCCATGGACGACCTCGCCCCCGACGGCCCGGCCATCTCCGATTCGGTGGTGCTGCTGCGGACCAACTTCCGCTTCAGCGGCGCCCTCGGGGCCCTGGCCTCGGCCATACGGGATGGGCAGGTCGATCGGGCGCTCGAAGTCCTGCGGGAGAAGGACGCTGCCGTCGGTTGGCTCGATATCGACCCGGGCTCGGGATCCGAGGCTGCGCTTTCACCGGTGCGAGAGGTGGCCCGGAGTTGGGGCGGGGGCCTACGGGCGGCGGCCCTGGCCGGAGATGCGGCCGGGGCCCTGGAGGCGCTGGGCCGGACCCGGATCCTGTGTGCCCATCGGCGGGGTCCGGCCGGGGTGGCGGCCTGGAACCCGCGGATCGAGGCCTGGCTGGCCCAGGACGAGCCCGACCGGCTCACCGAAGGTTCCTGGTATCCGGGCCGGCCGGTGATGGTCACCGCCAACGACTACAGCCTCCGGCTCTTCAACGGTGACTCCGGTGTGAGCCTGCTGCTCCCCGAACAGAGGCGAGGAGTGTCCTTCGCCCGTCCCTCCGGGCCCGACATCGTCAGCCCGTCGCGTCTGGGCTCCATTGAGACGGTTTACGCCACGACCATCCACAAGGCCCAGGGGTCGGAGTTCGCCACCGTGGTCGTCCTGCTCCCCGAGGTTGACTCACGACTGTTGTCCAGGGAGCTGCTCTACACCGCCGTGACCCGGACGACCCGCCGGCTGCTCCTGGTGGGTAGTGAGGCCTCCGTCAGGCAGGCCCTCACTCGGCGCGTATCCCGAAACTCCGGGCTTTCCGCCCTGCTGTGGGGGCCGCCGGACTGAGCCACTGGCCGCCCGCTTGCCCCCGGCGGTAGCTATTGGCAAATCGAGGGATGCCCAGCCGGTGCCGGCATAGCTCCTAGTCTCGTGGGGTGCTTCGGGGTGTCTTCCGCACCGCCGCCGTCGCCGCAGTGGTCCTGGGGACCAGCGTCATCGGCTGGTCGAGTGCCAGCTCAGCGACCTCGCCCGCGGGTGGGCTCCAGCCCGGCCAGTCGGCCGGTCAGGGCGGGGGTCAGGTGGCATCGAGCACCGGCTTCACGCCGAGCGCCAAGGAGTGGCTGCTGGCTGACGCCGGCAACGGCCGCGTCCTGGCCGCATCGGGCGATCACCTTCCGGTCCGTCCGGCCAGCGTGGCCAAGATCATCACCGCCTACCTGGTCATGAAGTCCCTGCCGGCCGACGCCACCGTCCCGGTGGGGCCCGATGCCGCCGGTGAAGAGCCGATGAAGATCAACATGCAGGCGGGTCAGGTCTGGCCTCTCGACCAGGCCCTCCACGCCCTCCTGATGGTGTCGGCCAACGACGCCGCCGTGGCCCTGGCCGACCGGGTCAGCGGCTCACCCGCCGCCTTCGGGCGGCTGGCGGTGAAGGTGGCCAGTGAGCTCGGCGCCACGGATCCTCTGGTGTTCGATGATCCGGCCGGCCTCGACGACAGCTTCGAGTTCGGGCAAGGTGATCTCATCTCGGCCTACGACCTGGCTGTCTTCGCCCGAGTCGATATGACCATCCCCGAGTTTCGCAACATCGTAGATACCCAGCACTACCAGTACCAGGGGGTCGATAGTCAGCCCCACGAGCTGCCCAACCACAACCGGTTGCTGGGGATGGATCCCACCGTCATCGGCATCAAGCCCGGCTGGACACAGGCGGCGGGTGAGACGCTGGTGACCGAAGCCGTCCGGGACGGTCGGACGATGCTCGTGATTCTCCTGGATGACAACCCTGTCGCCCTCTATCCGGACGCTGAGAGCCTGTTCAACGAGGGCTTCGCCATTCCGGTGGATCAGCAGACGGCGGTGGAGCAGCTCCCGCCTATCCGGACGACACTGTCCGCGGCCGTTCTCGCTGCAGCGTCGGCGGGGACATCAGCTGCGCCCAAGGCGGTGAAGCGCGGGCCGGCCGGCCGCCCCTACGACTGGAGACGAGCCGAGCTCGTTGTGATCGTCGGCTTGACCGGAAGCGTCTACTTCAGGCGTCGTGCGGTGATGCGGCGCCGGCGGGCGCGGCGGGGTCTACAGCCCGTCTAGCCGCCCCCGGCCGCCGCCAGGCCTGCATCGGTCCGCCGGTGGTGATCGGACCTTGACGGCCGGCTGAGCCGGGGCTGGTCCGCGATTTCTGAGAGTGGGCTGGGTAGGCTCGTTCCGAGCGATTGACGGGAGTCGGACATGTCGGACTTTCAGCGCGGTGCGGGTGGACAGGAGCCGACGTGGTCGGGTCAGGAACCCCCGTCATATCCCAACCCGGGCCAGTACCCGGGTCCCGGCCCGTACGGCGGGCCAGGTCAGTATCCAGGTCAGTATCCAGGCACGGGACCGTCGGGGCCGAGGGCCAGCTTCGGCAGCCGATTGGGCGCCTGGCTCATCGACGCCGTCATTGTCTTCGTCGTCTCCTTGGTGTTGGGCCTGGTTCTGCGGGGCCCGGGCTCGATCCTGAGCCTCATCTTCGATATCGGCTACGTCGTGTACTTCTTCGGCTCGCCCCGGGGCCAATCCCCCGGTTACATGGCCACGGGCATCCGGGTGATCTCCATGGACGGCACCGGGCCCATCGGTTACGGCCGGGCCCTACTGCGCTGGCTGGTCAGCATCCCCTCGGCCTGGGTCATCTTCATCGGCTACTTCTGGATGCTCTGGGACCGGGAGAAGCAGACCTGGTTCGATAAGGCGTCCAACTCCGTAGTGGTGCCGGTGTCGGCCTACCCGATCACCTGAGTTGGGGCCGGGGGCGGCGGCTCAAATGGCAAGGCCATGGCTGACGAGCTGACCGGGGCCAGCGTCGAGTTGCTCCAGGCTCTCATTCGTAACCGGTGTGTCAACGACGGCACCCCGGCGTCGGGGGAGGAGCATCGCAACGCCGCCGACCTCGCCACGTTCCTGGAGGGCCGGGGCCTGGACCTCGCCCGTTACGAGGCGGCCCCAGGGCGCACCACCCTGGTGGCCCGCATGGAGGGCCGTCAATCCGGTGCGCCTTCGCTGTGCCTCATGGGCCACACCGACGTGGTGCCGGCCGAGGACCCGGGCTGGACGCGTGATCCCTTTGCCGCCGAGCTGGTGGACGGGGAGGTGTGGGGCCGGGGCGCCATCGACATGCTCAACCTCACCGCCTCCATGGCCGTGGCCGTCCGGCACCTGGCTGATTCGGGCTTCCGGCCCCAGGGAGACCTGATCTTCCTGGCCGTGGCCGATGAGGAGTCGGGCAGCGTCTACGGAGCGCAGTGGATGGCCGATCATCATTACGACGCCATCCGGGCCGACTACGTCCTGACCGAAAATGGCGGCCTTCACTCCGGCAGCCCGGAGGCTCCCGTCATCGGGGTAAACGTGGCCGAGAAGGGTGTGTCCTGGCGTCGGCTCCGGGTGTCGGGCACGCCGGGTCACGGCTCGCGTCCATGGCGCTCGGACAACGCCCTGGTCAAGGCGGCCGCGGTGGTGTCCCGCCTAAACGACTACCGGCCCCGGCCCCGCTTCCACGAACTGTGGCGGGACCAGGTCGATCGGCTCCCGATCAGCGAAGATCAGAAGGCGGCCATGCTGGACGAGGACCGGATCGATGAAGTCCTGGCCGCCATGCCCGACGCCGCCGCGTCCTACTTCCACGCCTGTACCCACACCACCTTCTCGCCGAATGCCGTCCGGGGAGCCATGAAGACCAACATCATCCCCGGGGCCATCGATGTGGAGGTGGACATTCGCACCCTCCCGGGCGAGACGCCCGATGACGTGGACGGTCACCTACACGCCGCACTGGGCGACCTAGCCGAGGCGGTGGAGATCCAGGACATCGTGGTGTCCGCGGCCAGCACCAGCCGGACCGACACACCGCTGTGGGACAGCCTGCAGCGCGCTGTAGCCAAGCCCTTCCCCGGCGCCAGCCTGCGGGCCCAGTTGATGGTCGGCTTCACCGACGCCCGGGTCTACCGGGCCATGGGCGCCACCGCCTACGGCGCCGGCCTGTTCAGCCCGTCCCTCGATGCCGGGGAGTACGGCCGGCGCTTCCACGGAAACGATGAGCGAATCGACACCGAGTCCCTGGGCCTCACCACCCAGCTCTGGATCGATGTCTGCCGGGACCTCATGGGCTGAACTCGTCCCGTCGGGTCAGAGCGCGGCCAGGCGACCTGCCGCCTCAGCCTCCGAAGCGGGCCTTGAGGCCGCCGATTCCGCCCTGGTACACGGAGCGCACGATGTTGGCAGCGTCCTCCTCGCCGGCCCCCTCGGCGGCGGTGAAGGTGCCCGACCACGACAGGCGGGTTGCTTCCCCGGCCTCGGTGAGCTGCATGGTCGAGCGGTAGTTCTCGAGCGGGAGGGGGCCGGACACGATGCTGTAGACGAGCCGCTTGGCCGCCTCGTCCCGCTCCTCCAGACGCTCGACCATGGGCGCCCCTCCCATCTCGATGGTGCGGGTCTGGCCGATGCCCTCGCCCTCCAGTTTCACGGGCATGCCCATGGCCTCGATGAAGCCGCCGAAGTCACCTACGACCTTCCACACCTCATCGATCCCGGCCGTGAACTCGGCTTCCTCGTTGACCTCGGGCATGCTTTCCTCCGCTCTCGTCTCTGATCACACCATAGGAAGCCCCGCCCCTACCGGGCGAGTCCGAGCGCAGACCTCCGACGGCGCGCCCGCTCGGCTACTTGAAAACCAGGGTCCCGTCCTCCAGATCGGCATGGGGAAGGAGATCTTTCTCCACCGAGTACTCGTGCAGCAGGCGCCAGGGGTCGCGATCGCCCTGCTTGGGCATGAGGTGCAGCGAACGGGTCAGGTAACCGGGGTTGAAGTTGTCCGGGTCGACCCAGGGGCCGAGGTCCATCCCGGCCTCGTCCGGGCGTACGGCCGGCACGACCATGGTCGAGCCCCTCCCGTCCATGTCGTTGAGCAGCCGGCACACGAAGTCGCTGATGAGCTCGGCCCGCAGTGTCCAGCTGGCCCGGAAGTAGCCGAACACGTAGGCCAGATTGGGGACGCCGGTGAACATGATCCCCCGGTAGGTGACGGTTTCGGCAAAGTCCAGCGGCTCGTCATCGATGCAGAAGTCGATGTCACCCAGCACGCTCAGATCGAAGCCAGTGGCGGTGATGACGATGTCGGCTTTCAGCACCTCCCCCGAGGCCAGCTCGATTCCGGTCTCGTTGAAGCGTTCGATCTGGTCGGTGACCACCGAGGCCTGACCCGCATTGATGGCCTTGAACAGATCCCCGTCGGGCAGCACGGCTATGCGCTGCTGCCAGGGCCGGTAGATCGGGTTGAAGTGGCGGTCGACGTCGAAGCCTTCGGGCAGCAGCGGCTTGATGGTGTCGATCAGGAACTGACGCAGCATCTCGGGGTCATCGAAGGACAGTTTGGTGATGGCGTCCTGGTCGTGGATGATCTTGCGCCGCACGATCTCATGCGTCCACTCCTCAGGAATGTCCAGCTCTCGGAGGGTGTCGGCCAGTTCGTTGGTGTTGGGGCGCACGAAGAAGAACGTGGGCGATCGCTGCAACATGGTCACGTGGTCGGCCTGGTCGGCTATGGCCGGGATCAGGGTGGCGGCGGTGGCGCCCGAGCCGATGACCACCACCTTCTTGCCGGCGTAGTCGATGTCTTCCGGCCAGGTCTGGGGATGAACGACCTGGCCGCCGAAGCGCTCCAGTCCCTCCCACTCCGGGGTGTAGCCCTGGCTGTGGCGGTAATAGCCCTGGCACATCCACAGGAACCCGGCGGTGAAGGTGACCACCTCATCGGTGTCGAGCCGGGTGGCCGACACGGTCCAACGGCGAAGGTCACTCGACCACTCGGCACTGGTGATGCGGTGGCGGTAGCGGATGTGGCGGTCGAGGTCGTTCTCCTCGATGACCTCGCCCAGGTATTTGAGGATCTCCTCCGAGGTGGCCAGGGGCGCACCCCGCCAGGGCTTGAAGCGGTAGCCGAAGGTGAACAGGTCGCTGTCGGAGCGGACCCCGGGATAGCGGTGGGTCCACCAGGTCCCGCCGAAGCCGTCGAGGGCCTCGAGGATTACGAAGCTCTTATCCGGGCACTGCTGGCCCAGGTGGTAGGCCGCCCCCAGTCCCGATATCCCGGCTCCGACGATGAGCACGTCGAAGTGCTCGGGCGACTCGCTCATGGGCGCCAGCTTAAGGGGCGCGGTAGCTTCACTCCGTGGGCTACCGGATCGGCGGCATCTGGCGCTATCCGGTCAAGTCGATGCTGGGCGAGACCCTGGACGAGGCCGTGGTGGGCGTGGCCGGGATCGAGGGGGACAGGGCCTTTGCCATCATCGACGCCGAGGATGGGAAAGTGGCCAGCGCCAAGCACCCCCGCAAGTGGGGCTCGCTCCTGGCCTTCCGGGCCCGGACGCTGGCGCCCGGGCTTATCGAGATCACTCTTCCCGACGCCACCACCGTGCGTTCCGATGACCCGGCCGTGGACGAGGTGCTCTCGGCCGGGTTGGGTCGAGCCGTCCGGCTGGCTTCGGTTCCTCCGGCCGGTGGGGTCTTCGAGGAGGTCTGGCCCGACATCGAAGGGCTGGCGCCGGAGGAGATGATCACCGGCACCAACATCGGCACCGAGGAGAGCGGGGAGCGCATCAGCCAGTTCGGCGTGGCCATGGCCGCACCGGCCGGGACCTTCTTCGACGTCGCTCCTCTGCATCTCGTGACCACGGCCACCCTGGCCCGGCTGTCCGAGTTGAACCCGGCCGCCCGCTTCGATGTGCGCCGCTACCGGCCCAACTTCCTGATCGATGCGGACGGGGCGCCGGCATTCCCGGAGGACGACTGGGCCGGCCACAGCCTGGTCGGCTCGTCCGGAGTCGGCATGAAGGTCACCATGCCAACCATGCGCTGTGTGATGACGACCCTGGCCCAGGAGGACCTGCCCGATGACCGCGGCACCCTGCGCACGGTGGCGACCCACAACCGCATCGAGATCCCCGGCCTCGGTACCTGGGCCTGCGCCGGCGCCTATGCCGACGTGGTGGGAGAGGGCCGCCTGGCCGTCGGGCAGGAGTTGGAACTCACCTGAGTCCCGTCGTCCAGCCGGCAAGGGCGACCGCCCCCGGCGGGTCGGTTAGGGGATGACCTTGTTGAGGGCGGCTATGTCCGGGGCACCCAGTCCGGTCACCTCGTCATAGCCGGGACGGGCGACGTAGGTCCCATTGCTGCCCAGGGTTATGTCGGTGAAGCCCGCCACGGGAGAGGGGCTGACGGCGGGGACCCCCTGGGGGATGGGGGAGCTCAGCAACGGGGTGCCAGGATTGACCGTGTCGTAGACGGCGTAGAGGTCGATGGAGGCCAGACCAAGATGGTTCTTATGGGCCGACTGCAGCCGGGCCCAGGCTCCCAGCATCAGCGGGGATGACAGGCTGGTGCCACCCACGTACTGCACCTGGCCGTCCACGTAGATGAGGGCCGGGGTGGCCACGTTGGGATCGGCGTCCAGGGCGACGTCGGGAACGGCCCGGCCCCCGGACACGTACTGGGCGGGGTAGCCGAAGTCGGTATCGGCCGTCCACCAGCCGGGGTTTTCCACCTCGCTGATGCCTCCGCCCGAACCCAGCCAGCCGAGCTCCGAGATGCGGTTGCCCGACGAGTCGGTGATGAGCGAGGTGCCCCCGACGGCGGTGGTGAACTCGCCTGACGCCGGCCAGTTGGTCCCCGGGAAGGAGCTGGGAGCGCCGGTGGCGGCCACGAACATGCAACCCGAGCCGTTGTCCCCGGAAGAGGCGAAGAGGGTCTGGCCCTGTATGGCCCCTTCCTGCAACACGGCGTCGGTGCTGACCAAGGAGCCGTCCAGGTAGGGCCCGAGATCACAGCCGCCGATACTGGCCGACATGGCCACGGCCTTGTCCTGAGCGACGAAGGTGGCGAAGTCCAGGTCGATCTGGGAGTCCACCAGGGAGCCGGTGTTGTAGAGGTACAGGTTCTTGACGGTGGTGGCCATGCCGGTGGATGACTGGCTGTCCATGTCGAACTCGGTGGCGCCCGAGGTGTCGCTGCTCTGCGGACCCACCGGGATCTCGGTCACGCTCACGCGGGGGAGGTGGTTGACCGTCTCGGCCTGGCGCAGATCCTTGATCACCTGGGTCATGTCGCCTTCGGTGAACAGGGCGATGGAGGTGCCCGAGCCGCTCGACGTCTTGGCGGCGTCGTAGGTGGTCTGGAACTGAGCCGGGGTCAGGCCGCCCTCGATGTCGGGTGAGCCGGCCTGTGTCTTGGCCTGCCGCGGGTGGAGCAGCGGGAGGGGTATGTCGTTGAGCCCGAGCACGGCCTGGACCGAGGAGGCCAGCGCTTCAGGGACCAGGGCGGGAGAGGTGTTGGCGAAGAAGTTGAGGCCGCCGATCCGGAAGGAGGCCAGGTGGGCGTGGAAGGCCGAGGTGGCGTCGGCGGCGGTGCCGACGGCGGTGACCGTCATGCGGTTGGACAGGACCTCGATGTGGCGGAAGCCGTGGCCGGCCAGATAGCTGGTGACCGACGCCACTGTCGCCCGGCTGGGCGCCCACCGGGCGGTGAACTGAGCCGGGGTCAGGAAGCGGTGGAAGGTGGAACTGCCCGGCGTGTACATGGCCCGCAGGGCGGCCGCCTCCGCCGCCGGGTGCGGCGTCTTCAGGGTGACCACCAGATTCAGGGAGCGGCTCGAGCTCAGGCGGCCCAGCTCGACGGCACGGCCCGTGAAGGCCGCCCGGGTAGCCGTGTTCACCAGGGCTGGGCTCGTGCGGGCCGGGACCGCCGCCTGGGCCGGGAGGGCGACTAGCGGGGCCAGGACGAGGCCGGCGGCCAGCAGCGAGGCGCGGGCGACGGTGGACGGGCTCAATGAACGGCTCGTTGGGTGACAGGCGGGCTCGGCCATCCTCAGATATTCACCACCGGACCGGCCGGCACCTGCCTACTTGTTGAAACAGTACCCCCCCGGACGACCTCGGCCCACGTTATGCCAGCTCGCCCGCCAAAGCCCGTCAGGCGTTACGGTGGCGGCCGATCGAGAGGAGCGGGGTTATGGGGAATTTTGCCGGCAAGCGGGCCGTGGTGACGGGTGGGGGTTCGGGCATGGGCCGGGAGCTGGTGATCCAGCTGGCGGCCGAAGGAGCCTCGGTGGCGACCTGTGACGTCAGCCCGGTGGGGCTGGCCGAAACGTTGGCCCGGGCCGAGACCGGAGCCCCCGAGGGGGCCAAGGTGACCACCCACCTCTGCGACGTGTCCGATGAGTCGGCCGTCCTGGCTTTCCGCGACGAGGTGGTGGCGGCCCACGGCGGCGTTCTGGAGCTGGTCTTCAACAACGCCGGCATCGGCGGCGGGGGCAGCTTCGTGGCCGACCCCCGGGAAGACTGGGAACGGACCTTCGGCGTGGACTGGTGGGGCGTCTACTACTGCTCCCGTGCGTTCCTACCCCTTCTCATCGCGGCGAAGGAGGCGCGTCTGGTCAACACCAGCAGCGTCAACGGGTTCTGGGCCTCACTTGGCCCCGGGATGGCACACACCGCCTACAGCACGGCCAAGTTTGCCGTTAAGGGCTTCTCCGAGGCGTTGATCGAGGACCTG
>DATLUK010000276.1:0-6880 GCA_035533195.1 Acidimicrobiales bacterium
GCTCCCCTGCCCGCCTCCAACCACGACGTCGTCCTCCTGTCGGGCACCGAGCCCCATCTGCGGTGGAAGACCTTCTGCGGTGGTCTGGTGGAGGCCATCCAGTCCCTCGGGGTGGAGATGGTCGTGACCCTGGGGGCCCTCCTGGCCGACGTGGCCCACACCCATCCGGTCCGGGTGACCGGCACCGCCGCCGACACCGACCTGGCGGAGCGCCTCAGCCTGCGCCGCTCCCGTTACGAGGGCCCCACCGGGATACTCGGCGTGCTGAGCGACGCCCTGGCCAAGGCCGACATCCCCACCGCCTCGCTGTGGGCGGCGGTTCCCCACTACGTGGCTCAGACTCCGTCCCCCAAGGCCGCGCTGGCCCTGGTCGAGCGGACCGCCTCACTGCTCGGGGTCACCGCCGACGTGGTCGACCTCCAGCTGGCCTCCAGCGCCTACGAGCGCAAGGTGACCGAGCTGGTCCAGAACGACCCCGACGTGGCCGAGTACGTGGCCCAGCTCGAACGGGACGAGGACACCGGCCCCGACGCCGACTCCCCACTCGAGATCGGCGGCGTGGACGAACTGGCCGCCGAGGTCGAGCGCTTCCTGCGGGGCCACGGCCCCAAGTAGTCAGGCCCAGCCGGGGGCGTGGCGGGGCCAGGGACGGGCCTGCTCCAACAGGCGGGCCAGCCGCAGCGCAATGTCGTCGCGGTGACGGCGGGCCATGATCTGCAGCCCCACGGGCAGGCCGTCGGAGGTGGCGCCGGCCGGGACCGAGGTGGCCGGGTTCCAGCACAGGTTGGCCAGCATGGTGAAGGGCACGGCCATGGCCAGGGTGGCCACCTCTACCCCGTTGATGACCTTGGGCATCCGACCCTCGGCCGGAAAAGGTGGCACCGCCGTGGTCGGCGTCAACAAGACATCGACCTGTTCGAAGATGGCCGCCACCTCCTCGGCCAGATGGGCCCGGCGCTTCATGGTCCGCCCCACCTGGGGAGCGGTGCGCTCATAGGTGGCGTCCAGGCCGACCCGGACGGTGCGGTCGAACTCATCGGCCCGCTCCGGGTACATGCCGGGCTCCAGTTCCATCCACACGTCGACGGCCCCGCTGGCCAACCACACCCGCACCGGATCGGTGAGGCGGATATCCACCTCCACCTCCCGCAGGCCGGCCACTGACATCAGCTCCCGGGCGGCGGCTTCGGCGGGTCCGGATATCTCCGGCTCGCAAGGGGCAAAGCCCAGGTCGGACGACCACGCCGCCCGCAGGCCGGCCACGTTCAGCTCCTCGATGATCTGCTCATAGGACACGCCTACAGCCGGCAGGGACGCCCGGTCCCGGTCGTCCGGGCCCGCAGTGACGTCAAGATGCCGGGCGGCGTCGGCCACCGAGGTGACCAGGGCGCCCAACGAGGTTGTCTCCGAGCCGCCAGTGTGGGGGTGGGGAATGCGACCGTAGCTGGCCTTGTGGCCCAACAGGCCGCTGAAGGCGGCCGGGATGCGGGTCGAGCCGCCGCCATCGCTGGCCGTGCAGAACGGCACCAGGCCGGCGGCCACCGCCGCCGCCGACCCGCCACTGGATCCGCCCGGGGTGACGTCGAGGTTCCACGGGTTGCGGGTGGTGCCCCACGCCGGCGTGGCGGTGTAGCAGGTGGCCCCGAACTCGGGGGCGGCGGTCTTGCCCACGGGGACTGCCCCGGCGGCCCGCAGCCGGGCTACATGGATGGAGTCCTCCGCCACCGGAGGGAGTCCCTTGAAGAGGAGGGAACCATGCGAGGTCGGCAGGCCGGCGCAGTCCTCCAGGTCCTTGACCCCGAACGGCACCCCGGCCAGCGGCCCCGGATCCCGCCCGGCCTGCATCGCCGCGTCCACGGCGGCGGCCGCCCGGCGGGCCCCGTCCGGGTCGAGATGGACGAAGGCGTTGAGCTTGGGGTTGGCGGCCTCGATCCGCCCGAGGCACTCCTCCAGCACCTCGACGGCGGAGACCTTTCCTGCCCGGACCGACTCGGCGGTGGAGATGAGGGTTTGCACCGGGGCAGCCTATTGAGCGCCGGCGTCGGTGGCCTCGTGTTCCTCCCAGACCGGACGCCGGGGCGCATCGAAGACGACCTCCACCGGTTCTCCCCGCAGAGCGGCGAAGGCCGGCGGACCCCACCTCTCCTTCCCCGCCAGCGGAGTGGGCAGGTTGTCCTCGCTGAACCAGCCCACATCGCGACACTCGAGGGGGTGGGCCTTGAGCTCACCACCGGTGGCCCGGCAGGCGAAGACCAGCGAATACAACGGCACCGAGGTGAAGCCGAGACGCAGGCCGTCGAGCACAGCGATGAGCCGCAGGGGCTCGCAGTGGATCCCCGTCTCCTCCAACACCTCTTTGATGACCACTTCGGAGGCCGAGTAGCCCACGTCACACCATCCGGTGGGATAGAGCCACACACCCGAGTCGGCCCGCTGGACCAGGAGCAACTCACCGGCTTCGTTGCCGACCACCGCACCGACCGCCAGTTTGGGAGTGACGTAGCCGGCCACGCCCTGGCCGACCTGACCCATCCATTCCTGCACGTGCTCGGAAGCATCGGGCAGAGCAGATGCCCCGGCCGCATGGCGCATGTCGGCAGCCACCTTGAGGATCTCCTCAAAATGCTCTCTTTCATACAGACTCTCGGTGAAGCCAAGACCGGTCCGGGCGATGCCGGAGAGAGCCTCACTCCATCGGGTCAGCTGGGCGGCTGTCACCTCGGGCATCGGGCGGACAATACGCGCCCGGCTGGTCAGCCGGGCCGGTCGGTCAGCCGGGCCGGTTGAGCTGTACCAGCAGCGCCGCTTCGAGCCGGTCGAGGCGGTCCCGGTCGGTGACCTTCCCGCCCTCGGCCGTGCGCACATAGAAGGCGTCCACCACCTCGTGACCGAGCGTGGACACCTTGGCCGTGACCACGTCGAGATCGGCCTCGGCCAGGGTGCGGGTGATCCGGTGCAGCACTCCGACGGCGTTGGGTGAGCGCACCTCCACCACCGTGGCCGAGGCCGAGGCCTCTTGGTCGAAGAGGACCAGCGGCTCGGCCGGCCGCGCAGCATGGGGCCGGCGCCCCACCGAGTAGGTCTTCTCCTTCTGGATGAGCTTCTCCTCCAGATCGAGCCCGCCCCCCAGGGCCAGCACCAGGTCGGCTCGAAACCCGTCCCAGCGGGGCGGCTCGCCCCGGGCCGGAACGACATCGAAGACCTCCACCGCCATCCAGTCCTCCGAGGCGGCCGCCGCCGACAGGATGTCCAGGCCGTGGATGGCCAGGACGCCGGCCACCGTGGCCATCAGCCCGGGCCGGTCCGGGGCGATGACCGTGACCGTCGGACCGTCGGCCAGCACGTTGACCTCGCCTTCGGCCATCAGACGGCGGTGTCCCTCGGTGGGCAGAGCCGGCGGCACTTCGACCTCCGCCCCGGCCAGGCGGCCGCGCACCACCCGCACCAGCTCGTTGACCAGTCCCGCCTTCCACGAGCCCCAGGCGGCGGGACCGGTGGCCAGCCCGTCGGCCTCGGCCAGGGCGCCCAACAACTCGAGCAGATCGGCATTGCCGACCGCCTTGGCCACCATGTCGGCAGTAGCGGGATCGGCCAGGTCGCGCCGGGTGGCCACGTCGGGCAGCAGCAGGTGGTGGCGCACCATGTCCTGAAGGACGAGGACGTCTTCGGGGGGAAAGCCCATGCGTCGTCCTATGCGGTCGACCACCTCGATGCCGACCTCGGTGTGATCCCCGGGATAGCCCTTCCCGATGTCGTGCAGCCAGGCGCCGACCAGCAACAAGTCGGGCCGGCGCACCCGTCTGACCAACTCGGCCGCATTGGCCGCCGCCTCACACAGATGGCGGTCCACGGTGAAGCGGTGGAAGGCGTTGCGCTGGGGCCGGGAGCGCACCGGCTCCCACTCCGGCAGCAGGCGGGACAGGACCCCGGTCTGGTCCAGAGCCTCCAGCACGCCGATGGCGCCGGAGCCGGCCCCGAGGAGTTGGACCAGGGCATTGCGGGCCTCGGCCGGCCACGGCCCGTCCAGGGTCTGCACGCCGGCAGCCAGCCGGCCCAGGGTGGAGCGGGACATGGGTATGCCCAGCTGGGCAGAGGCCGCCCCGGCCCGCAGCGGGAGGGAGGGATCGGTCTCCGGGTCGGCCTCGGTGGTGAGGGAAATCTCCCCGTCCCGCAGCACTATCCCGGCGTCGAGCTGGCGGTCGGGGTGGCGCCGGCGGGCCGGGCCGGCCAGCCACGCCCCCACCCGGTGCCAGGCGTCATCGTTGGCCCAGGCCACCCGGCGGGCGGCGGTGGCCACCGCCTTCATGAGAGCGTCGGCGTCCTCGTATTCGAGATCGGCGGCCACCCCGTCCTGCTCCTGCAGGTTGAGTCGGTCCTGGGGTCGGCCGGTGCGCAGGTGCAGGGCGATGCGGACGGCCAGAAGGGTCTGGTGGGCATCCACCAGGGTGGGCTCACCCCGCCAGTCATCCACCACCGGCGCCCCGGCCGCCACCGCCCGCAGGCCGGCCAGATCCCGCAGGCCACCCTCTCCCTCTTTGAGTTCGGGCTCGAGGAGGAAGGCGACTTCACCGAACTGGTTGTGCCGCTCGGCGGACATGTCCCCCAGCTGCTCCAGCCACTGGACCGCCTTCTTGCGCCACCGCTCCGAGGCCCGGTCGACCAACTCGGTGGCCACAGACCGGTCCCCGGCCACCAGGCGGGCATCGAGCAGGCCCAGGATGACCTTGACGTCCGAATCGATGGCGGCCAGGGCGTCTTTCATGTTCCGCACGCTGTGGTCCAGGCCGGTGGCCGAGTCCCAGATCGGATACCAGACGGCCTCGGCCGAGGCCTGGATTTTGCGCTTGCCCTTGTGGATCAGGGTGACGTCGAGGTCGCTGCCCGGACAGAGCTCCCGCCGGCCGTAGCCGCCGACGGCCACCAGGGCCATCCCCGATCCGTCGGTGATGCCGGCGTCGGTCGCCAGGGTCCCGAGCCAGTCATCGGCCAGGCTCGAATAGGCCCGGCAGAAGGCCGTCCCCCTCAGTCCGGCCCGGGCGAAGAGGGCCGTCTTGGCCCGGCGGAACTCGGCGGCGCGCTCATCGACCATCGCACCATGTTGCCCGCCCGGTGGCCGCTCACCCTCCCATGCGGTGCATGGGGGCGCCTGAGTAGGCCGCCTCGGCGTGCTGGGTGGTGTCGAGGCCCTCGTTCTCCGCCGCCACTGTGACCCGCAGGCCCATGACCCGGTCTACGGCTTTGGCCACCACCCAGGTGGCACCGAAGCTGTAGGCGATGGTGGCCAATACAGCCAGGGCCTGCTCTCCCAGCAGCCCGATGCCCCCGCCCGAGGCCCATCCGTTGGCGCCGGCCGGGTCGATGGCCCGAGCGGCGAACAGACCCAGCAACAAGGTCCCCACCACCCCGCCCATGCCGTGAACGGCCACCACGTCGAGCGAGTCGTCGTAACCGAAGCGGAACTTGGCCCGCACGGCCAGCACGCAGACCACCCCGGCGGCGGCGCCGATCAATATCGACGGCATGGTCCCGACAAATCCGGCGCAGGGGGTGATGGCCACCATCCCCGCCACCGCCCCCGAGGCCGCCCCCAGGGTGGTGGCCCGGCCCTCGCGCAGGCGCTCCACCAGTATCCAGCCCAGTAGGCCGCACGCCGCCGCCACCTGGGTGTTCATGAAGGCCTGGGTGGCCACCGGGCCGGCCGACAGGGCCGAGCCGGCGTTGAAGCCGAACCAGCCGAACCACAGGATGCCCGCCCCCATCATGGTGAAGGGCAGCGAGTGGGGACTCATGAGCTCGTGGGGCCAGCCCCGCCGTTTTCCCACCACCAGTACGGCGGCCAGGGAGGAGAAGCCGGAGTTGATCTCCACCACCGTCCCGCCGGCGAAGTCCAGCACCCCCCGGTGATAGAGCCAGCCCCCTGGGCTGAAGGACCAGTGGGCGATGGGGCAGTAGACGACCAGCAGCCACACGGCGATGAACACGGCAAAGGACCCGAACCGCAGCCGGTCCGCCGTGGCCCCGGTGATGAGGGCGGGGGTGATGATGGCGAACATCATCTGGAAGATGACGAAGGCCATGGGCGGGATGGAAAGGTGAAGGCCGGGCACGCCGGCGCCCAGGTGGCGCAGGCCGGCCATCCCCAACCCTCCGATCAGGCCGTGACCCACATCGGGGCCGAAGGCCAGGCTGAAGCCGACCAGCACCCACAGCACGGTCACTATCCCCATGCAGAAGAAACTCTGCATGATCATGCCCAGCACGTTCTTGGACCGGACCATGCCGCCGTAGAAGAGGGCCAGGCCCGGGGTCATGAAAAGGACCAGGGCGGCCGAGACCAGCACCCAGGCGGTATCCCCGGCGTTCATGCGACGGCAGAGTAGCGGGGGCGTAACAACGGCGAAACGTGGCTTCGCCCGGCTCGGCCCTCCCCCGGCGCCTCCATCTGTGATGATGGCGGTAATGGCCGTCTACGCCAACTGCCGTCACTACGTCATGCAGACGGTGAGAGGCACTGACAAAGTTGAGCGCTGCCGGCTCGACGCCAACGAAAAGCTCCCCTTCGCCTGCCCGGAAGGTTGCCTGTTCCTCGAGCCTCGGAATGTCTCCGACGCCGGCTGGACCCGCTCCGGACCGGAAGACCCTCCCCGGGACTAGCCCTCTAGCCCTCGACCACGTCGCCCAGGGCGTCGACGCCGACGCCCTGGTCCGTCAGCCAAGCCACCGCCTTATCGATGGCCACCGAGTCCCCGCCCAGTTCGCAGACGATCCAGCCCATGTGCTCCTCGACGCTGGCCCGGCGGATGTTGGGCGTCACATCGAACTCCTGCACCAGCCGGGCGATGATCGGCTGTTTCACCAGGTGCTCCGGGAAGGTGAGCTT